>CAZSWL010000121.1:0-2873 GCA_964610725.1 uncultured Bauldia sp. | reverse complement strand
GACCTTGCCCTTGAAGTCGCGGCCGAGGGCCAGCGCGATGGGCGAATCGGGGCCGTTGGCGGCGACGAGGGCGCGGGCGAGGACATAGTAGGCGATGGCGGCGAGGAACAGATCGAGGCCGTAGAGCGCCACCGGGATGGGTGCGAAGTGGTTCTCACCCATCCAGGCGGTGACGAAGGGCATCAGCGACAGCCAGAACAGCAGGTGGAGATTGGCCCACAGCACCCGGCCGTCGACCTTGTGCGCGGCGTGCAGCAAGTGGTGGTGGTTGTTCCACCAGATGCCGAGGTTGGCGAAGCTCAGCACGTAGCTGACGAACACCGGGATGAGCGGTTTCAGCGCGGCGAGCTCGGCGCCGTGGGGGACGGTCAGTTCCAGCACCATGATGGTGATGATGATGGCGATGACGCCGTCGCTGAAGGCCTCCAGCCGCCCGCGGTTCATGCGCGGTCACCCGCGTCCACGGTAGGGGGCGATGCCGGGGTCGGGCAGCCAGACGCCGGCCGGCGGCCTGCCGGTCTGCCAGAACACGTCGATCGGCATGCCGCCGCGCGGGTTGAAGTAGCCGCCGATTCTGAGCCAGCGCGGCTTCAAGCGGTCGGCCAGGCGGCGCCCGATGGTCACCGTCACGTCCTCGTGAAAAGCGCCGTGGTTGCGGAACGACTGCAAGTAGAGCTTCAACGATTTCGACTCGATCAGCCAGCGGTTGGGCACATAGTCGATGACAAGAGTGCCGAAATCGGGCTGGCCGGTCACCGGGCAGATCGAGGTGAACTCCGGCGCGGTGAAGCGGGCGAGGAACTTCGTGCCGGTCTGCGGGTTGGCCACCCGGTCGAGCACCGCCTTGTCGGGGCTCTCCGGGATCGGCACCGGGCGGCCGAGCTGAAGGGGCGGTTTGGCCATGTCCGCTTCTATGCGCCGGCCGAGGCCGGCGGCACAAGTCTCATGGCACCGCGGTCATAGCGCCACACCGAGCGGCCGTGAAGCCGGGTGCCGGCCCACCAGCGGTCGAGGCCGGAAAGGGCGACGTGGTCGTCGTCGCCGGCGAGCACGTCCTGGCCAGCCATGGTCAGCTCGAGGTCGGCGTCGAGGAGGCGCTCGGCATCGTCCCCGTCCGAGCTCGGCGGGGCAAGGCCGGCGATCAGGGGCACCTCGCACGAGGCGAGGTCGTCGAGCAGGCGAAAGAAGCTCAGGTCGCCCATGAACGCCGCCTCTTCGCGCGCCAGCACCGCGTGGAACAGCCGCCCCGGCGCGCTGGTGCCGTCTGCGATCCCTGCAAGGATCGCCTGCTCGGTGCGGGAGAGGCCGTTGCCGGGCGCCGGCAGTTCCTGCAGAAAGCGCGCAAGCGCCGATGCCGCATAGGGCAACCGGTCGCCGAGGGTTGTGACACGGTGGGCAATGGCGGCCGGGGTCGGGGCAGTGAGGTCGGCCCACAGGGACCGGGCAAGATCAAGATCGGCCGCGGCGAGCGGGCGCGCGCGCTCGGCAAACCTCAGAATGGTGTCGGCACGCTGCGTGCCGAGGAAGTCGTCGGCCTGCACCATCAGCAGCCCGTCCGTCCGCCCGGCGGCAGCGAAAAACGACAATATCTGGATAAGCTGGAGCTGATCGTAGAGGTCGTGCTCGAACCACAGCTCGATGTCTGCGAATTCCGCCTGGGCGGCCATCACCGCGTCGCGGGCGGCAAACTCGGCTTCCACCTCCGCGACGGCAAGCCGGAAGCGCCGGGCGAGGTAGGCCACGCGAACGCGCGTGCATGCGGCAAGGTCGGTGGCCGTGATCGGCCCCTCGTGCAGGACGTCCCGCCAGGGCAGGATCGCCTCGCGGCGGCCGGCGAGGCGCAGAAGCTCGGCGGCGCTGTCGCCGTTGGTGATGATCAGATCGGCCATCGCCCCGACCATGGCTGCGACGTGCCACGATGTCACGCTGGAACCGCCGGGACGGCCCCTTCCTTCGCCGGGAGGGCTCCTGTAGAAGCGACCGGGAAACGGGACGGGAGCAAGCGTTATGACCGCAATCGTCGACATCATCGGACGGGAGATCCTCGACAGCCGCGGCAACCCGACGGTCGAGGTCGACGTCGTGCTGGAGGACGGCTCGATGGGCCGCGCGGCAGTGCCCTCGGGCGCTTCGACCGGTGTCCACGAGGCGGTGGAATTGCGCGACGGCGACAAGAAGTGCTACGGCGGCAAGGGCGTGCTCAACGCCGTCGCCGCGGTCAACGGCGAGATCTTCGACGCCGTCGGCGGCATGGAGGCGGAGGGCCAGGTCCACATCGACAAGACGCTAATCGCCCTCGACGGCACCGCCAACAAGAGCCGGCTCGGCGCCAATGCCATCCTCGGCGTTTCGCTGGCGGTCGCCAAGGCGGCAGCAGAGGCGGCCGGGTTGCCACTCTACCGCTATGTCGGCGGCACCAACGCCCATCTCTTGCCGGTGCCGCAGATGAACGTCCTCAACGGCGGCGTCCACGCCGACAACCCGATCGACTTCCAGGAGTTCATGATCGTGCCGCTCGGCGCGCCGACGTTCGCCGAAGCGCTGCGCACGGGCGCCGAGGTGTTCCACGCGCTGAAGAAGGCGCTGAAGGACGCCGGCCACAACACCAACGTCGGCGACGAGGGCGGCTTTGCGCCCAACCTGCCGACCGCCAAGGCGGCGCTCGATTTCGTCGTCAAGGCAATCGAGAAGGCCGGCTACAAGCCGGGCGACGACGTGTGCCTGGCGCTCGACCCGGCAGCGAGCGAGTTCTTCAACAAGGGCAAGTACGTCTACAAAGGCGAGGGCAAGACCCGTGACCGCGCCGCCCAGGTGGCCTACCTGGCCGAGCTGCTCAAGAAATATCCGATCGTGTCGATCGAGGACGGCATGGC
>CAZSWL010000120.1:0-13744 GCA_964610725.1 uncultured Bauldia sp. | reverse complement strand
TCGCCTGCGGCGACATGCGTCGCGGCCAGAGCCTGGTGGTGTGGGCGATCCGCGAAGGCCGCCAGTGCGCCCGCGCCATCGACCAGTACCTGATGGGCGACACCACCCTGCCGCGCTAGGACATACGGCGGGATCACTTGCGCTCCGATCCGACCCCCACGCCGCGCTCGCTCGTCGAGCGCTTTTACGGCGAGGTCTGGAACCGCGGCGACGAACAAGCCGCACGCGCCCTCCTTCACCCCCGCTTCCGCTTTCGCGGTTCGCTTGGCCTGACCGCCGACGACGTCGATGGATTCCTCGCCTACGTGCGCTCGGTGCGTGCCGCCCTCGCCGACTACCGGTGCACCATCGAAGACCTGATCGAAGGTCCGAACCGCGTGGCGGCGCGCATGACCTTCAGCGGCCTTCATCGTGGCGAACTGCTCGGCGTTTCAGCCACCGACCGCACGGTTTCGTGGGCAGGAGCGGCGTTTTTCACCATCGATGACGACCGCATCGCCGACCTCTGGGTCCTTGGCGATCTCGATAACCTCAGGCGTCAGCTCGCCCCGTCCCCGGCCTAGGGCCGGCCCTCGACGCCGCCTTCGGCGAATTGCAGGCGATGGTGGCCGGTGCCGCTCTTGTGCGCCGTGAAATCGCCGGCGTCGCCTAGTTGGCGGGGGCCGTAGCGAGCTCGGCTGCCAGCGGTGACGGCACGGTTGCGGTGGCGGCGATTGCTCCAGTGGGGGCGGCGATATCGCGGCGTGGCCACGCGTAGTCGTCGGCTCGGCCGGGGACGGATTGCAGCGCTACCCCCTTGATAATCATTAGGTATTGCGGCGAATCCTGGTCCTTCGGCGTCGCCAGCAGCGGCTCACTCACCGGCACGCCACCGACGCGGCTGTCGCCCGCCGGCTCCGCCTCGCCGTCCAGCACGCTCGACGCACCGGGCAGCGGATCCTTGAGCGAGATCACCGGCCCGACCAGTCGTTTCTTGCCGTCGGGGCCAATCTCGATCTGGCTCTTCTGGCTGGTCGAGGCGAGGAGATCGACGGTGCCGGTGCCAATTCCCGTCCGCTGGCGAATCTCGCGTGCCACGTAGAAGGCGAGCTTCAGCCGCCCCGCCTTGGTGAAGTTGATGCCGTCGCTGTTCCTGAGCGTGCGCTGCTGGCCGTCGACGTCGGGGCCGGACGAGATGAAGCGGCCGTTGTCGTCGGTGAAGCCGTCCCACACGTCAATGAAATAGCCACCGGCGGCGGTCACGTGCGGCTTGTACAGGTCGTTGAGATAGGCCATGTCACGCGAGGCAGAATTCGACTGCATCGGCGGCGCACTGACCCAGAAGAACGGCTTGCCGAACACCTTCAGCGTGTCGACCAGGCTGTCGATGCGCTTGACGTAGGCCGCCTCCCAGGCGTCCGAGCGCGGCGGCAGGCGGTTCTTGCCGACGCGCATTTGCTGGCGATCGTTGGCGCCGAGCGCCACCACCACGACGTCGGGATGGTCGCTGTTGATGATCTCCGGCAGCCGCTGGTTCCAGTCGTAATAGTCATCGCGCACCAGACCCGTGTTGCCGTTCGAACGGTCGATCACCGCCAGCCGCGGTTCCTCGGCGAAGGTCTGGTCGAGACCCCAGGCGATCGCGCCGGCGACGAAATCGCCGACGACGACGATCCGCTTGGCGGTGGCATCCTTGGGCACCACGTCGACGGTGGCGACCGCCGGCGGCCCCGCAGACGCCGGTCGCTGGGAACTCGGCGGCGGCGGCGGTGGTGGCGTCGGCCGACGCGGCCCGAACAGGAACCGGAGAAAGCCGCCGCGGAAAGGCCCCGCCTGCCCGACGGTTCCCGGCGGAGGCGGCTGCGCCAAGCTGCGATCGACCGGCGCGACAAGCAGGCCGACGGCGACAATCAGCAGCGATACGAGCAGGCGGCGGGCCATCTGCCGGTCCAGTTCTCGGCGACGGAAACAGCCGCCATCCCTATCACATCCCCGCCCCCGGCGCGCCCCTAGCCTCCATCCTCCAGCCGTTGCAGCAGTGAGCGCGACCCCACCCCGTCGGGTCTCAGACCGACCGCTCGCTGGAAGCTGCGAATCGCCTCGCGGCTGCCGCTGCCGATGACGCCGTCGATATCGCCTGCATAGAGGCCGTGCATGGTGAGCAGCAGTTGCAGCTTCTCGCGCTCCTGCTGCGACAGTGGCTTTTCATGGGCAGGCCAACTGGCAACGAACGGCCCGAAACCGCTGATGCGGTCGGCCAGGTGGCCAACGGCGAGCGCGTAAAAATCGGAATTGTTGTAACGCTTGATTACCCGGAAGTTGTCGAGCAGGAGAAACGACGGGCCGTTCGCGCCGTTCGGGCGGTAGAGCGACGCTCGATCACGCGGCCGCGGGAACGACAGGCCACCCACCCTGACGACGCCGAGCCTCGCCCACGCCGCCAGCGAACGCGGACTGTGCACCTTCAGCGATTTCGGCACCGTCACCTCGTAGCCCCACGTTTGGCCGTGACGCCAGCCGCTGGCATGCAGGTAATTGGCCGTCGAGGCCAGTGCGTCGGCCGGCGAGGTCCAGATGTCGCGGCGACCGTCGCCGTCGAAATCGACGCCGTAGGCTTCGAAGGTCGTCGGAATGAACTGGGTCTGGCCCATCGCCCCCGCCCACGAGCCGGTCATGCCCTGCGGCGTCACGTCGCCGCGCTGGATGATCTTGAGCGCCACCACCAGTTGCTTGCGCCCGAAGTGCGCCAACCGTCCGCCGGAATAAGCGAGCGTCGCCAGCGAGCGGATGGTGCTCTTGATCAGGCTCGACCGGGTCAACACCGCGCCGTAGTGGCTCTCCATCCCCCAGATCGCCACGATGATGTCACGGTCGACGCCGTAGCGCGCCTCGATGCGGCCGAGCAAATCATTGTAGCGCGCAAGCGCGGCGCGACCCTCGCTGATGCGGTCATCCGAGACCATCTGGTCGAGGTAGTCCCAGATCTTCATGTTGAATTCGGCCTGCGACGAGGCCCTGTCGATGACGTCGGGGTCGGGCTCGAAGTTGCCGAGGGCGCGTTGGTAAGTGGCCCGGGTAATGCCGGCCGCCTTGGCGGTGGGCCAGAAGCTTGCGACCCATTGGGCGGGGGTCGCGGCGGCCGCCCATGTCGAAGGGACAATCAGGAGAGCGATCACCGCCAGCGCCCCGCCCACGCGGAACGCCGTCCACCCGCGCCGCGTCCTGCCAGCTGACGCCGTGGCGATCATCCAGCCTCCGGTTCGAATCGACGCAACCTTAGCACCGCCCGCGGTCGGCCTCGCAAGCCCGCCTCCTAGCGCTGGTTCCGGCGAGAGAGCGCCGCCTCCCAGTCGAGGGCGCTCGCCACAATCTCGTCGAGACCGTCATGGACCGGCCTCCATCCCAATTCCGACATGATCACGGCCGGCGAGGCGACCACCGACACGGCATCGCCCGGCCGCCGCGGCCCGACCACGACGCGGAAGTCCGAACCCGAGATTCGTTTCACCGCGTCGATCACCTCGAGAACCGAATAGCCACGGCCATATCCGCAATTGGCGACGAGACTCGAACCGCCGGCGCGCAGGTGACGCAACGCTTCGTTGTGCGCCACCACCAGGTCGGCGACATGGATGTAGTCGCGAATGCAGGTGCCGTCTCGGGTGGGATAGTCGGTGCCGTATACGGTCATCTCGTTGCGTTTGCCGAGGGCGGTCTCGGCAGCGACCTTGATCAGGTGGGTCGCTCCCTTGCTCGACTGCCCGGTGCGGCCGGCCGGATCGGCACCGGCGACGTTGAAATAGCGCAGCGCCACATACGCGAAGTCATAGGCGCCGGCGGTATCGGCAAGCATCATCTCGACCATCATCTTCGATCGGCCGTAGGGCGATTCCGGATGGAGCATCGCATCCTCGCCCACCGGCGAGACCGCCGGGGTGCCGTAGACCGCGGCGGTCGACGAGAAGATGAAATGGCGGACCTTGCCGGCGACGGCCGCGGCGATCAGCGAACGCCCCTTGACCGTGTTGTTGAGGTAGTAGGCGAGCGGGTCGGCGACCGATTCCGGCACCACCACCGACCCGGCGAAATGGATGATCGCATCGACCCGATGCTCCGCGATCAGCCGGCCGATCAACGCCTCGTCGCCGCAATCACCCTCGACCAGCCTCGCCTCGGGTGCCACCGCCCAGGCAAAGCCGGTGGTCAGGTTGTCGACCACCACCACCTCCTCGCCGGCATCGATCAGCTGCCAGACCATGTGAGAGCCGATATAGCCGGCGCCGCCGGTGACCAGGACGCTCATGGCACTGCCTTTTCCTTTCCGTTGGCCGTGGCGTTACCATAAGAAGAGAGTATTGACGCGATCTTGCCGATCGCGGCCCGAGCGGCCCAGCCCACAGAAGCCGAGAAGCCCCTGATGAAAGCTCCCGTCCGCAAAGCCGTCTTTCCCGTCGCCGGCCTCGGCACGCGCTTCCTGCCGGCGACCAAGGTGATGCCCAAGGAAATGCTCACCATCGTCGATCGCCCGCTCATCGAGTACGCAATCGAGGAGGCGCGAGCCGCCGGCATCGAGCATTTCATCCTCGTCACCGGTCGCAACAAGGTCTTGATCGAGGATCACTTCGACCTCCAGGTCGAACTGGAAGCGACGCTGCGCGAGCGCGGCCGCGACCAGGCCCTGGCCGACCTCGCGCGCGGCCTGCCCGCCCCCGGCCAAATGAGCTTCACCCGCCAGCAAGCGCCGCTCGGCCTCGGCCACGCCGTCTGGTGCGCGCGCGACATCGTCGGCGAGGAACCGTTCGCGGTGGTGCTGCCCGACATGCTCATGCGGGGCGAGCCGGGATGCCTGTCGCAGATGATGGCGGTGTACGAGACGACCGGCGGCAATGTCGTGTCGGTGGAGGAATGTGACCCGGCCGACACCGCCAGCTACGGCATCGTCGGCGTGGGAGAAGCGATCGGCACCGCGTTCCGGATCACCGCCATGGTCGAGAAGCCCGATCCCCGCTCGGCGCCATCGAACCTGTTCATCAACGGTCGCTACATTCTGCAGCCCGGCATCTTCGCCGCGCTTGCCCGTCAGCAGCCGGGCGCCGGCGGCGAGATCCAGCTTACCGACGCCATGCTGGCTCTGGCCGAGAGCGAGCCTTTTTTCGGCTGCCGATTCGATGGCCGCACGTTCGACTGCGGTTCGAAGCTGGGGTTCTTGATCGCCAACGTCGCCTGCGCGCTCGACCGCGACGAGTTCGCTCCCGCGCTGGCGAGCGAAATGCACGCGCTGCTCGACGCGCGCGGTCTCTGACTAACGCTGCAGGCGCGCCTCGATCCGTATCGCGTCGGACTGGTAGCCCCGCCCGGCGACGGTGCTGACCAGCCATTCGTGCTGGTAGCCGCCGGTCAGGTAGAACCAGCGGTTGGCCTTCCAGGTGATGGCGAGACCGGCCCGATAGTCGGTATCGATTTGACCGGTGCCCTGGAAGCGCTCGTTGCGCACGCCCAGCGTGCCGTCGAACGTCACGTTGCGCCGCCAGTCGTAGGCGAGGTCGATCGAATTGTCGTGCACCACCGAGCCCGACGAGGCGGGATCGGTGCTCGCCTCGATCGTCGTCGCGCTGGCGAAGGTTATCCTGGTCAGCCGGCTCGGCGACCACACCAGCGAGCCGTCGATATCGAAGGCGGACAACGGCGCCAGGGTCGGATCGTCGAAGTCGGCGCGTTGATAGCCGGCGGCGATTTCGCCGCTGAGCACCGGCCCGCGGTCAACCATGATTCCGGCGCGGTAGGCCTGGACGGAGCCTGACCGCATGATGCCCTGGTCGTCGACCCTCTGGTCGTAGAACCGCCGCCGCAGCTCGGCCTCGACGAACGGCGTCACCGATCCGCCCACCTCGTAGCCCACCCGCAGGCGGGTACCGACCACGGTATTGGTGCGGTCGCCCTGATCGACGACGCTGCCGCCGGAGGTTCCGTTTTCGTAGATGGTCCGCAGAACCTCGCTCTCAAGCTGCACCAGTGCCGGGCCGCCGTGGCGGTCCACCTCCACCGATGCGTTGAGCCCATCGACGCCCGGCGGGGTGTCGACGCCGGCCGGGAAATTCGGATCGGATAGCGACTGGGTTTCGTAGCTGTAGCCGCCGGCAAGCGCCACAGACCAGTCGGGCGTGACGTCTATGCGGCCGGTCGCCTGCAGCGAAGCGGTCGGTTGGTCGGCGGTGGTACCGTCGAAGAATTTCTCGTCCGCCCCGCGCATGATCACCGAGAGTTCGTTCTGCGCCCAGTCGGAGCGGAGGGCGAGCTCGCCCGCCAGCGCGCCGTAGGCGGATCCCCCGCTGCCGGCAACGCCGGCAGCGTTTGTGGTGTAGCCGGTCGTCAGCGTGAGCGACGGATAGAAGATGAAGCCGCCGGCGCGGATGCCGAGCGCTGCGTAGGGATCGCCCTCCGCCGTCGTGCGGCGCGTGCTCGCGGTGTTGGTGTCGTCGACAGGCGCGGCGCTGTCGATCGTCGTCTGCCGGGTGACCGGGCCGGCGGCCACAGCGTCGTCAGCGACCGCAACGGTCGTGTCGGTCGCGCTGGCGCTCGGCGTCGCGGTGGTGGCCGCGGCGGTCGGCTGATCCGGGCCGAGCGTGCCGCGCAAGACAAGCGTGCCGTCGCTTGCAATCGCGGACTCTTGCGCCAGCGCCCCCGGCAACCACCCCGCCAGGATCGCCGCCGCAAGCAGAATGCGGGCATGACGCATGCGCTTCGACCCCTGGCGCTGCCGGTCACGGATATCCTTTCCGAATGGTAAAGAGGCTTGGTTAACGGTTGGTTGCGGCCGCGCCGGCCGCTTCACAGCCAGCCAGCGAGCTCGCGCCCGACCAGCGTCGCGATCAGACCCATCCCCTCGACGCTGTCGTTGAGGCACGAAACCGCGGCGAATTCGGCACCGCCGTTGGCGCGGAAGGTCTCGCCACCGCGGATGGCGATCTCCTCAAGGGTCTCCAGGCAGTCCGCCGAGAACCCCGGCGTGATGACGGCCAGGCGTTTGGTTCCCGCCCTCGCCAATTCGGCGATCGTCGCGTCGGTGTAGGGCTGCAGCCACTCGGCGCGCCCGAAGCGGGACTGAAAGACCGTGCGCAGCCGTTCCTTGGGCCACCCCAGTTTTTCCCTCAGCAGCCGCGTCGTCTTCTGACAGTGGCAGTGATAGGGATCGCCCTTGTCGAGGCTCGCGCGCGGCAGGCCATGGTAGGAGGCGAGCACCACCTCCGGCTCGAAGGCAAGTCCGCCAAGAGCGGTCTCGAGCGATGCCGCCAGCGCCGCAATGTAGGCGGGATCGTCGTAATAGGGAGGCAGCGTGCGGATCGCCGGCTGCCAGCGCATGGTCCTGAGCGCGGCGAATGCGGCGTCATTGGCCGTCGCGGTGGTCGCCGCGGCGTATTGCGGATAGAGCGGCGCCACCAGGATTCGCTCGCAGCCCTTCTCTTTCAGGGCCGCCAGCCGCTCGGCGATCGCCGGCACGCCATAGCGCATTGCCCAATCAACAACCACCCCGTCGTCGGCGAGCACGTCCCCGAGCTTCTCGGCCTGCGAGCGCGTGATGGTGACGAGCGGTCCTTCGTTCCTTTCGTTGTTCCAGATCGCAGCGTAAGCGTGGCCGGACTTTTTCGGCCGCGTGGTCAGGATGAAGAGGTTGAGGATCACCCACCACACCGGCCTGGCCACTTCGATCACCCGGCGGTCGGAAAGGAATTCGCGCAGGTAGCGTCTGACCGACCGGCTGTCGGTGCCGGCGGGCGAGCCGAGATTGACCAGCAGCACGCCGACGCGCCCGAAGGCGACCGTCGGATGGCCGGCGGGCAATTGTGCCCCCGCCGGCTGCGCAACGGTCGCGGCGGTCACATCGCGGTCCCGACCGCCGGCCGGCGGTATGTCAGAGTGCACCGTAGCGTGCCGCCGCCCGTGCCCGCGCCTTCATCGCTTCGACCTCACGATTGCGCGGCGGCCCGGCCGTCTCGAGCAAATCGATCAGCCGGCGGGCGGCGGCGCTCACCTCAACGACCGCCCGCTCGAACGCTGCCGCGTTCGCCTTGGACGGCCTGTTGAACCCGCTCACCTTGCGCACGAATTGGAGCGCGGAGGCGCGGATTTCCTCGTCGCTCGCCGGCGGCTCGAAATTGAACAGGGTACGGATGTTGCGGCACATGGGTTTACGTTCCTCCTGACCTATTCAGCGGCCTCGGCCCTAACACGGCCGGCGAGGAAGGCCGCCCGACGGATCGCCGCCTCGCCGGCGGCGCGCACGGCCGCCTCGGCCTTGACGTGGCCGAAGCCGCGTATCTTCTCCGGATAGCGGGCGAGCGCCACCGCCAGACCATGCGTATCAGCCGACAATCGCGCCACGATCGTCGCCACCGTCTCCTCATACTCCGCCAGCAGCCGCCGTTCCATGCGGCGCTCGGCCGAATGAGCGAACGGATCGAGCCAGGTCCCCCGCAGCCAGCGCAACCGCGCCAGCAGGCGGAAGGCTCCCATCATGCGCGGGCCGAAACGCCGCTTGATCGCGTGTCCCGTCGCCGGATCGCGGCCGGCCATCAGCGGCGGCGCCAGATGGAATTCGAGTTTCCGCCAGCCGGCGAACTCGCCGCCGAGCTGCGTGAGAAACGAACCGTCGCTGAACAGGCGCCCCACCTCGTATTCGTCCTTGACCGCCATCAGCCGGAAGAGATTGACCGCTACCGCCTGGGCAAGGTCGGCGCGGCCGGTCGACACGCGCGCCTCGGCCTCGCGCACCCTGGCCACCGTGTCGGCGTAACGCTGACCGTAGGCTTGGTTCTGGTATTCGGTCAGGAAGCGAACCCTGCGTGCGACCAACTCGTCGAGGCTCGCCGCTTCAACCATCAGCGGCCTGGTTGCGCGTGCCTCGGCGAGTGCGACCACGGCGTCCGGCTCGATCGCCGCCCGCCGGCCCCAGGCAAAGGCGGCCTTGTTCATCGCCACGTCTACGCCGTTGAGCTCGATCGCCCGCTCGATGGCGGCGCGGCCGAGCGGCAGCGCCCCCGCCTGAAAGGCGAGGCCGAGCATGAAGACGTTGGTGGCAATGGCCTGGCCAATGAGGTCGGTGGCAAGCCGGGTCGCCTCGATGAAGCGGGTCCTTTGCGTTCCCGCCCGCGCCGTGATCGCCTGGATGATACGCCCGCTCGGCAGCGCAAAGTCGGGATCGTGGGTGAAGGCACCGGGATAGGTCTCGTGGCTGTTGACCAGCACGGTGGTGCGGCCGGCATCGATCGCCGCCAGCGCGCGCGCCGAGGACGCCACAACCATGTCACAGGCGAGCACCAGGTCGGCGCCGCCGGCGGCGACCCGGATCGCCTTGATGTCATCCGCCATGGCGGCGATGCGCACATGCGTGGTCACCGGCCCGCCCTTTTGCGCCAGCCCCGCCATATCGATGGCGGCCGCCGCCTTGCCTTCGAGGTGCGCCGCCATGGCAATCAGCGCCCCGATGGTCACCACCCCGGTGCCGCCGACCCCGGTCACCAGGACGGCGTAATTGCCGACGAGCTCCGGCTGTTCCGGTTCGGGCAGCGCAGCGCCGTCGATCGCGGCCGGCTCCGCGTGTCTTGGTACGGCCCCGTGGACGGTGACGAAGCTCGGGCAAAAACCCTTGGTGCATGAAAAGTCCTTGTTGCACGTCGACTGGTCGATCGCCCGCTTGCGCCCGAACGGCGTTTCGACCGGGACGATGGCGACGCAGTTCGACTGCACGCCGCAATCGCCACAGCCCTCGCAAACGAGCTCATTGATCACCACCCGGCGGTCGGCCTCGGGGTAGAGGCCGCGCTTGCGCCGCCGCCGTTTCTCCGCCGCGCAGGTCTGGTCGTAGATCATCACCGACACGCCGCTGGCGCCGGCGAGTTCCCTCTGCACCCGATCGATGTCGTCGCGGTGGTAGACGGCGACGTCGGACGGCATCCCAGCGCCGTCGCCGTAGCGGCCGGGATCCTCGCTGACCACGACCACCGGCCGTGCCCCTTCCGCCATCATCTGGCTGGCGATCGCAGCGACGGTGAGGCCGCCTTCCACCTTCTGGCCACCGGTCAACGCCACCGCGTCGTTGAACAGGATCTTGTAGGTGACGTTGATGCCGGCCGCGATCGCGGCGCGAATGGCGAGGCTGCCCGAATGGAAATAGGTGCCGTCGCCGATATTCTGGAAGACGTGACCGCGGGTCGAAAAGGGCGCCTCGCCGACCCAGTTGGCGCCCTCGGCGCCCATCTGGGTGTAGCCCTCGGTCGAGCGATCCATGCCCTGGACCATGTAATGGCAGCCGATGCCGGCGTAGGCGCGCTCGCCCTCGGGCACCACGGTAGCGCTGTTGTACGGGCAACCGGCGCAGAAATAGGGCGTGCGTTCGGCCAGATCACGCGTGGTGGCAAGCACCTCCTCGGCCCGCTTCAACGCTGCCAGCCGGCGCGCCAGACGCTCCTCCTGGCGACCGGCGATCAACCGCTCGCCGATGGCGATGGCGATCCGGTTGGTGTCGAGCGCCCCCTTCGACGGGAACAGCCACGCGCCCGCCTCGTCGCGCTTGCCGTCGATCCGCGGCTGATTGGCTGTCCCGTACAGGATCTCCTTGATCTGGCCCTCGATCAGCCCGCGTTTCTCCTCCACCACCATGATCGTTTCGAGCCCGGTGGCGAAGGTGCGGATAGTGTCTGGCTCGAGCGGCCAGGTGCAGGCGATCTTTACGAGCCTGAGACCGAGGTCGGCGGCGCGCACTTCGTCGATGCCGAGATCGGCGAGCGCCTGCAGGACATCGAGGTAGCTCTTGCCGGCGGTAGCGATGCCGACCCGCGGTTGCCGTCCGCCGCTCAGTATCGCCCGGTCTGGCGCGTTGGCCTTGAGGAAGGCGGTCACCGCCGCAATCTTGAACTCGTGCAGCCGCTCTTCCTGGGCGAGGGCACTGTCGCGCGTCCTGATGTTGAGTCCGCCCGGCGGCATACGGAACCCGCCGGGAATGACGGTGGCCACCCGGTCGATGTCGCCGTCGACGCTCGCCGTCGATTCGATCGTGTCCTTGACGCACTTCAGCCCCACCCAGGTGCCGGCGTAGCGCGACAGCGCGAAGCCGAAGAGACCGTAGTCGAGCACCTCCTGGACTCCGGCCGGGCTGAGGACCGGGATCATCGCGTCGACGAATGCATATTCCGACTGATGGGCAGTGGTCGAGGATTCGCAGGTGTGGTCGTCGCCCATCAGCGCCAGCACGCCGCCCCAGGCGGAGGTGCCGGCAAGGTTGGCGTGCCTCAGCGCGTCGCCGGAGCGGTCGACCCCTGGCCCCTTGCCGTAGAAGATGCCGAACACCCCGTCGAAGCGGCCTTCGCCGCGCAGCTCGGCCTGCTGGCTGCCCCACAGCGCGGTGGCGGCGAGGTCTTCGTTGACGCCGGCCTGAAACAGGATGTCGGCCGGCCTGAGCACATCGGCGGCACGCCAGAACTGCTGGTCGAGTCCGCCGAGCGGCGAGCCGCGGTAGCCGGTGACATAGCCGGCCGTGTGCTTGCCGAGGCGAGCGTCGCGCGCCCGTTGCATGAGGGCAAGCCGCACGATCGCCTGGCTGCCGGTGAGCAGCACCCGCCGCTTGGCGAGGTCGTATTTGTCGTCGAGAGTGACGGTCGCCAGGGCCACCTCATCCTCCCGCGTGGATAGCGGCTCATTCCACAGAGGTTGCCCGACAAAATCAACGGCTTGCCGATCGCCCCGGCGAGCCCGTGACGCAGCGCCCGATTGTCGCTTCGCGGCACGGCTTGCCATCACACCGCATCCATCGCAGGTTTCCGCGAGGGAACAAGCCGACGACAACGGCAGGGGACGCCCATGCAATTTCTGCTCCGCATCAGCGGTGCGATCGACAAATTCACCACCTTTCTCGGGCGTTCCGTTACCTGGCTGATTCTGGTCGCCGTGCTAGTCAGTGCCACCAACGCCGCCATGCGCAAGGCCTTCGATCTGTCTTCAAATGCCTGGCTGGAATTGCAGTGGTACCTCTACGGCGCCGCTTTCATGCTCGCCGCCGCCTACACGCTGCAGCGCAACGAACACGTGCGCATCGACATCCTCACCCACAGGCTCAGCAAGCGCACCCGCGATTGGATCGACCTGTTCGGTCACGTCTGCCTGCTGTCACCGTTTGTATTTCTGATGGCCTACCTGTCGTGGCCGTTCTTCCTGCGCTCGTTCCGCTCCGGTGAGATGTCGACCAATGCCGGCGGCCTGATCCTGTGGCCCGCCAAGGGCCTTATCTTCCTTGGCTTCGCCGTGCTGTGCGTGCAGGCGATTTCCGAGATCATCAAGCGCATTCTTGTCTTGCGCGGCGTTATCCGCGACGACACGCCCGAGCACCCCCTGCCACCGGCCGTCGAAGACATGGAAGACGCCGAAATCACCGGCCGTCCGTTTGGCCCGAACGGCGGTGCGGCGCAATGATCGCCATTATCGCCAACAACCTCGCCCCGATCATGTTCGTATCGGTGATGGCGATGCTGCTGCTCGGCTATCCGGTCGCGTTCACCCTCGCCGCCGGCGGTCTGTTGTTCTTCGTCATCGGCGTCGAAGTCGCCCATATCGCACCCGAGCAGATCACGTTGTTCTGGCCTCTGCTGCAGGCAAATCCCGAACGCGTGTTCGGCGTGATGAGCAACGATACGCTTCTCGCCATTCCGTTCTTCACCTTCATGGGCATCATTCTCGAACGTTCGCGCATGGCCGAGGACCTGCTCGACACCATCGGGCAACTGTTCGGCCCGGTGCGCGGCGGCCTCGCTTTTGCGGTGATCGTGGTCGGTGCGCTGCTCGCCGCCACCACCGGGGTTGTCGCCGCGTCCGTCATCGCCATGGGCCTGATCTCGCTGCCGATCATGATGCGCTACGGCTACGACAGCCGCGTCGCCACCGGCACAATCGCGGCGGCCGGCAGCCTCGCCCAGATCATCCCGCCCTCGCTGGTGCTGATCGTCATGGCCGACCAGCTCGGCCGCTCGGTCGGCGATATGTACGTCGGCGCCGTCGTTCCCGGCCTGCTGCTTGTCGGGCTTTATTGCCTCTATGTCCTGGCAATCACCATGTTGCGCCCCAAGGCGGTCCCTGCGCTTCCCGCGGCCGCCCGCACGCTCGGCGGTGGCATCACGTCGCTGATCGTCATTCTCGCCGCGGCCGTGCTGCTCTATCTGTGCTGCTACAACTACGTGTTCTTCGAGCTGCGCTACGAGACGCGCCTGGTGTGGTCGGCCACCGTCGCCACGGTCGCCGCCTATGGCGTCAGCCTCGCCAACCGGTCCTTCAAGCTCGGCTTGCTTTCGCGCCTGGCCGAGCAGGTGGTGATCGTTCTCATCCCACCGCTGGCGCTGATCTTCCTGGTTCTCGGCACCATCTTCCTCGGCATCGCCACCCCGACCGAGGGCGGCGCCATGGGCGCCACCGGCGCCCTCGCCCTTGCCCTCGCCAAGCGCCGTCTCAACCTCAACACCCTCAAGCAAGCCCTCGACTCCACGACGAAACTCGCAGCGTTCGTCATGTTCATCCTGATCGGCGCCCGCGTGTTCGGGCTCACCTTCTACGGAGTGAACGGCAACGTCTGGATCGAGAACCTGCTGCTCGGGCTGCCGGGGGGCGAATACGGCTTCCTGTTTGTCGTCACGGTCATCGTCTTCATTCTTGGCTGCTTCCTCGACTTCTTCGAGATCGCCTTCATCCTGGTGCCGCTGCTGGCGCCGGTGGCCGAGAAGCTCGG
>CAZSWL010000119.1:0-8797 GCA_964610725.1 uncultured Bauldia sp. | reverse complement strand
ATCGAACACCGGATGCCGTGGAAGATGGCTTCTTTCATCAGGGTCGATGCCGCGCCTTCAAGCGCGGCCTTGGCAGAGGCGTAGGAAATCTGTCCCTTGTTTCCCTGCGACGCGACGGAGCCGATGAAGATGATCGCCCCTTCCATCTCTTGTTCAGGCCCCCACCTGCCCAAGCCTCGCTTGAACCGGCTTTCAGCCATACGGGCGATCATTTCCACGGCCCAGTAAATGGGCGCGATGTAGTTCACCTCGGTGACCAGGCGGAAGGTTTCCTCGTCGTAGATTTTGGCTCGGCCCGTCTCCTTGTCTACCTTGACCGCCAAGGCGTCACGAACGATACCCGCCGCCGGCACGCAGATGTTGACCTGACCGTGCGCCGCGCAGATTTCATCGTAGACAGCGCGCCGAAATGCCGTATCCGTGGTGTTGCCATGATAGGCCTTGGCGACGGTGGCATTGTGGCCATACTCGCAATTGATGCGCTCTGCCGCATCGGCGACGCGATCGTCGAGATCGACCATGGCCACATGCTTGGCACCGCGCGCGGCGAGTTCCTGGCAAAGCGCGTAACCGATCCCGCCACAGGCACCGGTGACGACTGCGACTTTTCCGTCGATTCTCATGGCTAATCCTCAATCCCAGCTCTCGGCGGCCCGACCAGGTCGAGACGCCGACCTTTATTTTCATATGGACTTTTGCGACGCAACAAGAAATCTTGCATTGCACTATATCAATAAAAAAATTGCCCGTCAGAGGCGCATGCGGTAGGCGACAAGGAGAGCAGACAATGAGCGGTGACGACAAAAGCCCCGAACCGCAAGCGGCGTTCGCCGAGGCCGCCGAGACCTGGGCCGGCCTGTTGCTGCAATGGCAACAGACTTGGTCGGATTGGCTGAATCCCGCGACCAAAGCCGATGCGACCGAGGCAATCGGAAACGGGACGAGGGACCGGTCGCCAAACACTGCGACGATCTACTTCGATCCCGCGGCAATGATGGAGACCCAGGCGGAACTGCTGCGCGATTTCCAGGCCCTGTGGCTCCATACCAGCGCGCGTCTCATCGGTCGGGACACACCTGCGGTTGTCGAACCCGAACCGGGCGACCACCGGTTTCGCGACGGCGAATGGCGCGACAATCCGCTGTTCGATTTCATCAAACAATCCTATCTGCTCAACGCCCGTTGGTTGGGCCGTGCGCTCGCCAATGTCGAAGGACTGGACGAACAAAGCGCGTTGAGCCTGGCGTTCATGGGTCGCCAGATCGTTGATGCCCTGGCACCGACGAACTTCGCGCTCACCAATCCAGCGGTTCTGCGCGAGGCCCGCGAGACCAGGGGCAGGAGTCTGGCTCGCGGCCTACAGAACCTCGCCGAGGACTTGCAAGAGGGCGCCCGCGGCTTCCGCATCAGGCAGACCGACATGGACGCCTTCGAGGTGGGCGGCAATATCGCGGTGAGCGACGGCGCGGTGATCTTCCAGACGCCCCTGATCCAACTGATCCAGTACGCACCGACGACGGAGACGGTCTACAAGAGGCCGCTCTTGATCGTCCCTCCCTGGATCAACAAGTTCTACATCCTCGATCTCAGACCCGACAACTCGTTCATCCGCTGGGCCACGGACCGCGGTTACACGGTGTTCGTGATCTCGTGGGTCAATCCCGACCGGCGCCACGCCGAGTTGAGCTTCGACGACTACGCAACGGGCGGCATCTTCGCCGCGCTCGACGCCATCGAACGTGCGACCGGCGAACGACAGGTCACGGCGCTCGGGTACTGTATCGGCGGGACGCTGCTGGCGGCGACACTCGCCTACATGGCGGCGCACGGCGACGACCGCATCGCCGCGGCGACCTTCTTCGCCGCTCAGGCCGACTTCGCCGATCCCGGCGAGTTGCGCGTGTTCACCGACGAGTCGTGGGTGGGCATGGTGGAGCAGCAGGTCAAGGCCGCGGGCTATCTCGACGGCGCGTACATGGCCGCGACATTCAATGTGCTGCGCGCCAACAATCTGATCTGGCACTTCGTGATCAACAACTACCTGCTGGGCAAGGAGCCACCGGCGTTCGATCTATTGTACTGGAACGCGGATTCCACCCACTTTCCGGCGCGGATGTGGATCGATTACCTGCGCAACATGTATCAGCGCAACGCCCTGGCCCAGCCCGGCGGGTTCCATCTGCTCGGCGAGCCCGTGGACCTCGGCACGATCGAGATCCCCACCTACATCCAGGCCAGCCGGGAAGACCACATCGCGCCCGCCTCATCGGTGTACAAGATGATGAATCTGTTGGGCGGCAAGAAGCGCTTCGTCCTCGCCGGATCGGGCCATATCGCGGGCGTCATCAATCCACCGACCAGAAACAAGTACCAGCACTGGCTCGGCGAGGGACGCAACCGCCACCGTGACTTCGATTCGTGGTTCGCGGATGCCACCGAACATGCGGGCTCCTGGTGGCCGGATTGGGATCGCTGGCTGTCGCGCAAGTCCGGGAAGAAGGTTGCCGCCCGGATACCGGGTGACGGCGGCCTCGCAATCATCGAACCCGCCCCCGGTTCCTACGTCAAGGTTCGCCACCATTCCCAGCGGTCGAGACAGGACAGCCGCTGAGGTTCCCGATCCCGCTTGCTGCACGACCGATTTGCGGCAAGGCGGCGACAAGGTCCACGTCGGGCGCAGGACAAGACATCCGGTAGGGGTGCTGCGGACGCGCGCCGGTGTGAACGGGTCAGTTGGCGGCGGGCTTGTCTGCCCAGGCGCCGATCAGCCGCGGCATCAGGATGCAGTGGTCGCCGGCGATGGCGGCGGCGCGCAGTCGGTCGGCGAGGGTGTCGACGTCGATCTCGGCGGCGGTGGCGATGCCGTGCTTCTCGATCGCCGGCAGCAGGCTGGCGATGGTCTGCGCCGCGAATTGATAGGCGATCGAGTCGGGCCCGCTTTCGATGCGGGTGGTGCCGATCAGGCGGGGGGTGAAGCCGGCGGAACGGAAGCTCGCATACAAGCGCGAGCCCATGTTGGGCTCGACGCCGACCTGGCGGTAGGTGGCCATGATCCAGTCGATGCACTGGGAGAGCAAAGTCATCTCGGGGACGGCGCAGGCCTGGCCGATGTCCAACTCGATGAACGCGATCACTGCATCGGCGTTGAGGAACCGTTTGAGGTGCCTCAGCGCCTTGACCGGATCGGGCAAGTGCATGAGCACCAAGCGGCCGACGATGGCGTCGAAGCCTTCCTTCGGCTCGAAGCGGAAGATGTCGGCGTTGTGAAAGCCGAGCCAGTTGTAGCCGGCCCGCTGGGCGCGGGCCGCGGCGGTGGCGAGCGCGGTTGCGGAGCTGTCGACCCCGAGCACGGTTCCGGTCGGACCGACGGTCTCGGCGGCGATCATCGATACATCGCCGATGCCGCAGCCAACGTCGAGCACCTTCATCCCGGCCTTGACGCCGGCACGGCGCAGCACGTCCCGCGTCTCGAAACTGTAGATCTCCGCCTGACGCTCGAGTCGGGCCAGTTCCTGCTCGGAGTGGCCAAGAACATACGGCTGGGGCTCAACTTCGGTCCGCATCATTCGCTCTCGGTCCGCGATCGTTCCTGGTTCATGGCCGGCCGACCCGCCTGCAGGTCAGTGAGCCACCCCCGCGGCGATAGCGTGGCCGCCGTGGTCGATCTTTAACCCAGGGTAAGCGAAGCATTATCGCGCGGCCATTTCAATAAAATCCAAAACAATCTTAAGCATTGATAAGGGTCTTGTCGGTAGCGTCACACCGCAGGCTTGTAGAGAGGCGCGCCTTTCCCGCCTAACCGTCGCCGGACGGCGAATAGCCATCGCGCGGCCGCCTCGTCGCGGCGAGATGTCGCGGGGAGGCCCTGCCATGGGAGAGAAATCATGTCGGTGACGCACGCTGCCGTCAAAACCAGCCACGCCGAGCTGGCGATCGCCCAGACGTCGGGCAAGGGTCTGCCGGTGCTGCTCATTCACGGCAACTCCAGTTGCAAGGAGGTGTTCCGCAAGCAGCTCGACAGCGAGCTGGGCGACGTCTATCGCATGATCGCCATCGACTTGCCCGGCCACGGCGAGTCCGGCGACGCGGTCGACCCCGAACGCAGCTACTCGATCGTCGGCTACGCCGATGTGGTGGTCGAGGCGCTGGCTCAGCTGGGCATCGAGCGGGCGGCGGTTTACGGCTGGTCGCTTGGCGGCCACGTCGCCATAGAGTTGCTGCCGCGCTTTCCCGGCGTGGTCGGGATAATGATTTCGAGCGCGCCGCCGGTCGGGCGCTCGCCGCAGGAAATTCAGGCCGGCTTCAACCCGTCGCCGCACATCGGTCTCGCCGGCAAGGCCGATCTTTCTCCGGAAGAGGTCGAGATCTTCGTGCGCGCCACCACCGGCGAGCCGGTCGACGAGATCGAGCGGCAGGCGATCGTGCGCACCGACGGGCGGGCGCGGGCGTTGATGTTCGCCAGCCTGTTCGCCGGCGAGGCGTCCGACGAGCGCGAGCTGGCGGTGAACGCTTCGGTTCCCGTCGCGATCGTCAACGGCGCCGACGACCCGCTGGTCAATATCGACTATGTCAGCGGACTGCCTTATCGCAATCTTTGGGACAGCCACTGCTACGCCCTGCGCGGCGGCGGTCACGCGCCGTTTCTGCGGGCGCCGGAGGCGTTCAACAAGATCCTGTCCCAGTTCCTGGCGGACATGGCCAAACGCAGCGCCCAGCCGCGCGCCGGCAAGGCATCCGGCACCGCCGCCGCCTGAAGCGGCGCCGCGGCCACGCGACAACCGAACGATCGGCGATCGTTCGCTGCCGTCGTTGCCGGCAGCGTGAGACGCAGCCTATCGTCTCATTTGTCCGGGATAACTGAAGGAAATCTTTAAAGTTATCGGCGAAGGTCGCGGCGGCGGTTTACTCTTGGAGCGGCACCGCAATGTTGCTGTTGCGTCGGCGTAACGACGAACCGGACGTCCCGGCGGAAATCTATATCCCGTTCGTCGACGCTCTCCATGCCGACGTCCCCACCCTGTTTCTCGGATCGGCCGCGGCGTCGCTGGCGGCGGTGCTGACCGCCTGGAAGACGGGCGAGGTGACGATCTATGCCTGCGGCCTGGCGCTGATGGCCGTGGCCGGTCTGCGCGCGCTCGCCACGCGCGCGTACGCGCGCGCCAGGCCGAACCTCAAGGACGTCGATGCGTTCCGTCGCTGGGAGCATCGCTACATCTTCGGCGCGGCGGTCTATGCCGCGTTGCTCGGCTGCTGGACGTTCCTGACCTTCTATCTGACCGACGATCCGTTCAGCCGCTTGTTCAGCTTCGCCGTCACGCTCGCCTACATGGTCGGAACGCCCGGGCGGAACTTCGCCAGCGGACGGCTGGTCACCGCACAGATCGTCGGCGAGGGAATTCCGCTGAGCGCGGCCCTGTTCTATACGGGCGGCTTCTACTACGCGGTGTTCGGGCTTGTCCTGTTGCCGTTCTTCGTCGCGCTGACGATGATTGCCGGGCGCCTGCGGCGCACCCTTCTCGACGCGGTCAACGCCAACCGCGAAATGGCCCTGCTGGCGCAGCGCTTCGACACCGCACTCAACAACATGCCGCACGGCCTGGCCATGTTCGATTCCGACCAGCGGCTGCTGGTCACCAACAAGCGCCTCATCCAGCTCTTGGGGCTGCCGCAACAGGAGCGCAAGGGCGCCTCGGTCACGGAACTGGTGCGCGATTGCGTCGCCGCCGGCACGGTGCTGCGCTCGGTGGGCCACCAGTTCAGCGAGGACATGGAAAGCCGGCTGGCCGGCGGGCGCAGCGACAGCTTCAACATGCAGAAGCAGGACGGGCGCACGCTCAACCTGACCTTCCAGCCGATGGAGAACGGCGGGTCGGTGGTGCTGATCGAGGACGTGACGGAACGGCGCGCCGCAGAAGCGCGCATCAACCACCTCGCTCGCTACGATTCGCTGACCGGACTACCCAATCGCATGTTCATGCGCGAGCAGATGGACAAGGCGCTGGCGGCGGCGGGCAAGCGCATCTGCTCGATCTTGTTCGTCGACCTCGACCAGTTCAAACAGGTCAACGACACGCTCGGCCACCCGCGCGGCGACATCCTGTTGCGCGCGGTCGCCGACCGCCTGCGGCGGGTGGTCAGGGAGGCCGACATCATCGCCCGCTTCGGCGGCGACGAGTTCGTCGTGCTGCAAAGCTCGATCGACGGCGTCGAGGATGCCGCCAGCCTCGCCCACCGCATCATCACCTCGCTCAGCCAGACCTACGAGGTCGACGGTCATCAGGTGGTCATCGGCGCCAGCATAGGCATCGCCATGTCGCCGCAGGACGGTACCGGCGTCGACCACCTGCTCAAGATCGCCGACATGGCGCTCTACTGGGCGAAGGCAGACCAGCGGGGAACCTGGCGCTTCTTCGAGCCGGAGATGGACGTGCGCGCGCATGCCCGCCGCAGCCTCGAGCTCGATCTGCGCCACGCGCTGACCAACGGCACGTTTCAGGTCTACTACCAGCCGCTGTTCAACATCGCCACCAAGAAGATATCGACCTGCGAGGCGCTGTTGCGCTGGCCGCATCCCTCGCGCGGCATGATTTCGCCGGCCGAATTCATTCCGGTGGCGGAGGAGATGGGCCTGATCGTCGAACTGGGCAGCTGGGTGCTGCGCGAAGCCTGCCGGACGTGCGCAACCTGGCCCAGCGACGTCAGGGTCGCGGTCAACCTGTCGGCCAATCAGTTCCGGCGCGGCGACGTCGCCGCCACCATCCGCGAGGCGGTCGAGGCGGCCGATCTCGATCCCGGCCGGTTGGAGATCGAGATCACCGAGTCGGTCATGTTCCAGGACACCCGGGCCACCCGCCAGATCCTCAGTCAGATCCGGGACTTCGGCGTGCGCATCTCGCTCGACGACTTCGGCACCGGCTACTCGAGCCTCAGCTATCTGCACAGCCTGCCGCTCAACAAAGTGAAGATCGACCGCTCGTTCCTCGAGGGGCTGGCGCTCGGCGATCGTTCGCTGGTGTTGTTGCGCGGTATCGCCAAGCTCAGCGCCGACCTCGGGCTGTCGGTGGTCGTCGAAGGCATCGAAACCGTCGACCAGCTCGCCCTGGTGGCGGCGGAGGGTAACGTCACCGAGGCGCAGGGTTTCCTGTTCAGCCCGGCGATTCCCGCCCGTCAGATCGAGACGCTGCTCAGCGCCGGCGCCACCCGCATGGAGCTGGTGGCCTGACGGCGGTCCTGGCCGTAACGCCGCGGGGCTGAATTGCAGACAACGATGCGCGCGCTGGTCGCGGAACGCGGTGCCTGCACGTTAACCATAAGTTGTCTTTTCTCGTCGCGAGCCCGTGCCCACGTCCGGGTCGCACAATTAACCTTCTGACAAGGTTAACTTTTCTCGACCAACCGGGCAGCAACCGGCGCCGCCGCCGGCACTTCCCCCGCGCATGGCCGCACGCCGAACCGGCAGAATCCCTGTGTTTTTGCCGAGTGGTTGGGTGATCGCGTTCACAGCGCGGTTAAGGATGTGCCTTCAAAACTGGTAAATAAACTGTTAAGTTGCAACTTCGTCGTCCCCGAATTTGGGCGGCTGCGAGGAGGCAACACGTATGAGTACCGTCGCGTTCGCGCGCTCGGAGCGAAGCTTCTCCGAACGCACATTCGACCTATTGGAGCGCGTGGACTACCGGCTCGCGCTTACCGACGCGCAAAAGGACCAAATATACCGCCTGCGCTACGAGGCTTACTTGCGGGAAGGGGCCATCGCCGCCAGCTTTGCCCGCAGGCTGTCCGATAGGTTCGACGACCTCGACAACACCTTCATCTTCGGCGTTTATGTCGACGACCAATTGGCCAGTTCCATCCGTCTCAGCATTTCTTCGCCGGCCTATCCGGACCTGCCGGCGGTGACGGTGTTTCCCGACGTGCTCGAAGCGGAACTCTCGGCCGGGCGCACGATCGTCGATCCGACCCGCTTCGTCGTCGATCAGGCCATGGGCCGGCTCTATCCGGAACTGCCCTACGTCACCACCAGGATCGGCTGGATGGCCGGGGAGTTCTTTGGCGCAGATATGATCCTGGCGACCGTCCGGCGCGAGCACCAGGCCTTCTACCATCGCGTGTTCGGGCACGAGCTTGTCTGCGACGAACGCCCCTATCCGACGTTGATCAAGCCGCTCAGTCTGATGACGCTCGACTACTTCGCCATGAAGGCCCGCGTGCACCACCGCTATCCGTTCTTCCGCTCGACCCAATTCGAGCGACGCATGCTGTTCGCATATCCCGGCTTGCGTGCGCAGGTGCCGGCCGACGAGAGCCGGCACCGGCCGCTGCCGAACGCGGACGCCGGCATCGTCGGCAACATTCCCATCCTGGCGGGGTGAGGCGCAGTACGTCGGCGCCGACGGCGGTTCGCTTGCCGGAATTGCCCGCCGCGGCGCAATGGCGTAATCAGCGGGCGATACCAGCCCCTAACGCGGACTGATACGTGATGCAGTACACCCATTTGGGCTCGACGGGCGTGACGGTGTCGCGCCTGTGCCTGGGCATGATGACTTACGGGGTCAAGACCGGCCGGGAATGGGCGCTCGAGGAAGACGACGCGCGCCCGCTCATCAAGAAGGCGATCGACCTCGGCTTCACCTTCTTCGACACCGCAGACGTCTATTCCAACGGCGTCAGCGAGGAGATCACCGGCAAGGCGCTGAAGGATTTCGGCCCGGCGCGCGATAGCTACGTGCTCGCCACCAAGGTCTACGGCGCCACGGGCGAGAGCCCCAACCAGGCGGGCCTGTCGCGCAAGCACATC
>CAZSWL010000118.1:0-4877 GCA_964610725.1 uncultured Bauldia sp. | reverse complement strand
CCCATGAAACACCCATCCCTTGCCGGGATCGGCCTCGCGGTCGCCATTGCATCGGCCGCGCCAAACACGCCGGCGAATGGCACCGAAGCCGACCACATCGACCTTTCAGTGGTTTCTGGATCGGATCGGGCGCGGTGGTGAAGGACGGGTTCCCTGGCAAGTGCGCTGTGTCCAAGGCCAGGAGGGATGGAACCGCCTTAAAATTGAGGGCAAATGCGACCTGTGCCTTACCCACATCAGGATCGGCGCGAATACGATCTTCGATCCGGCATCCGGCCGTTACATCGGCTCGAAGGTTGGCGAGGCACCGATTCCGACCAAAGCGACACCTGGCCGAAATCGCTCAACGTGACATCGGCGCGTCGTGTTTCATGGCGGCGGCAGCATCTGCTGCATTGTCAAACAGGATGACATGGCGCGTCTTGCTCGCGTCGGTCCAGCGACCGAGATGCCAATCCGAGATCTCGCCGTCACCCTTCAATTCGTTCAATCTCGCAGCCAGGCGGTTGAGACCGGGAAGATTCGGTGGAGAGATGGCGTACACGTGTTCGAGCGTGGTTGTTCCCGCCGCTGCTTTGGCGTGCGGAATCCGGGTGGTGACCCGCGCTCGGGAAACGACCTTGGGCCGAAGCCGAGCGGGCGCCTTCATTGTCCGTCTCCGGTCGCATGCCGTTCTTCATCCGTCTTTGCCGTTATCACGACAGCGGTCAGTGCCTCGGCGTGTTGCTCGCCCAGATCTGTGAGCCGACGGGCCAGTTCCGCGATCGTCGCCCGATCCGGCATTTCGAAGCTAAATGAACCGGCCTCGAAGACGGCCGTCACACGATGCTGCGGCCGCGCGTAGCGCGACGCGATGTGAATGTACCGACCCTCAGCGGGCGGTTGGGGAAGCTCGATGTGCGGGCGTGGGTGCGCCCGAATCTCGATTTCGCCGCCACTGGGGCGGCAGTGCACGTTTGATCTCGCGTGCGTGTTCTCGGGCATCGTCTGGTCCAAGCCTGGTTGGTGGTGGGCACTACGCTGAACTCCAG
Organism: uncultured Bauldia sp.; assembly: GCA_964610725.1. Taxonomy (GTDB): domain Bacteria; phylum Pseudomonadota; class Alphaproteobacteria; order Rhizobiales; family Kaistiaceae; genus JBBDMC01. Next base: position 3,846 of record CAZSWL010000118.1, on the reverse strand, counting down.
CGTCGGGGACGCTATGCCCGCGTTTTCGTCGAGACTGTGCAGAATCGCTCACCTTGTCCCGCGAACGGGGCAACGCTGGCCCCGGGCAACCGCGGCACAAACGGCCTGCGACCGTTCGTTCGTGGGCGAAAATGGGCACCTCGCTCGACGTGAGCAAGTTGACGTTCGAACCGGCTGGAGTTGGACCGGAGCCAGAAGTAGCAAACAATATCCACGACGCAGAGCGTGGCAGCTCCGATGATAAGGGCGGGCCAGAGATCATGGGTCATGAGACATCCACAGTTGGTCGTCGCGATGCGAAAGGACTTGGCGGCCGATCCCGAGAGCATCAACGAGCGACGAAGCGTCGTGACGATCTGCTCTTGTCGACGTTGACTCGCCGAGCAGGGAGGGCACCGACTGTTGTAAGGATACGGCGATCACGATCCGACGGATGAGCCCGATTGCTCACGTCGGCATCGATCGGCCATGCCACAATTGGGACCAGATTCGCTGGACGTGGGTGGTCTGTCTTGCTCAGACGCAGGGTGCCACGCGGCGCACAAATGCGCGCATGCTTGCCCCAGCGCGCGCTTGCGCCGCGGCTCGCCCTGGCACGGACTCGGCTAACGGCGAACCGCGCGAACGCGGGCCGACACAACCCTCGAAGGGGGGTCAATGGAACGCTACCCCAATTCACGCGGTGCTGTTTCCAACCTCGGCAAATTGACGCGCGCCGCTTTCCGCTTGGCGTCCGTAGCGGTCGTCCTGACGGTTGCCGCCACGGCGCAGCCTGCGGTCGCCGGCGACCTGTGCACGGCCTTGCAAGCCCAGTATCGGGCGGCATTCGGCGATGCCGGCAGAGATGCGGCCAGCGCCGAGGCGTTGGCAGCCCAACTGGATCGCGCCCGGCTTGCGGCGCAGCAGAACCGTTGCAACCGGTTCGTCCTGTTTGGACCGCGACGCAGCCCACTGTGCCCGGCAATCCAGAGTGACGTCGCAAGGCTGCAGCGCGACATCGCGCGTCAGGGCAGCGGAACGATCCTGCGGTCGGGCACTCGGGCCAATGCGCTGCGCGCCGAGCTTGTTTCGAATGGCTGTGGGGCTAGCGTCGCGTCAAGTCGAACATACAAGACACTGTGCGTGCGGATTTGCGATGGCTACTACTTCCCGATCAGCAACGACACCGACCGCAGTCGCCTCAGCGTCGATGCCGGCGTTTGCAAGTCAATGTACGCTCTGCCGGCCGATGCGGAGCTCTTTACCACGAGCGCCAGCGGCGAAGTTGCTGATGCGGCGGCTTTTGATGGAGGCAGGCGGTACGGCGAGCAGCCCTTCGCATTCTCATATCGCTCGACGTTCGACGCGGGCTGCGCTGCTCAACTGACAGAGGGTCTGATGGCATTGCAGGCGAGGCTTGCGGCAGTCATGTTGTCGAAGACAGCGGCACCCATCGTAGTTCTGGTGCCGGTCCCGACGACGCCCGCGACTCCGTTCGAAAACGCGGCGAACAGTATCTACCGCACCGGCGGGTTCAGTCTGCCGCCTATCCTGCCGACGCCGGCCGCTTCGATTGTGGTCACCCGACCGATTCGTTTCGTCGGCCCGGCATATTACGAGCACCTATTCACCGAACCTTTGGCGGCGTCCACGCTCAGCCCGCCAGTCGCCGCGCCTCTCCTGCCAGCGGTTCAATAACCGAAACGATTTCGGCCCGATCGGCGAATTCGCGGGCCGCCGCCCGCGGAGATTCTCCAAGACATGAGCCGCTTTGCTCATCCGAGGCGGGCAAATGCGCCTAGAGTCGAACCATCATCAGCACCCGATCAAGCAGGCGCCGACAGCTGATTAATCCTGCGGGCGCGCACTGCAAGCGAAGAAGAATGGAGTGACAATCATGAAAATCCGCACCCTAGCTATTAGCGCCGCAGCAGCGGCGTTGCTCGCCGCGCCCTCGATCGCCGAAGCCGCCTGGGGACAAGCCACCGGCAGCGTCAACATGCGCACATGCGCGAGCACTTCGTGCGCCAAGATTACCGTCGTGCCGGTGGGCGCGCAGATCTGGGTCGGCGGTAGCCAGGGCGGCTGGTACCTCGTTACCTTCAACGGCCGTCAGGGTTTCGTGTCCGGCCGCTATGTCGCGGTTGGTCTCGCCGACCGAGGCCCCAGCTACAACCAACGGGGACCGGCGCCGCAGTACGGCTTTGTGCAGCGGCCGTGGTGGGATAACCAGCATCAGGCCTGGTACGACGGTCACCGCTGGTACCGCAATGGCGTCTGGTACAATGCGCCGCGCGGCTTCCAGTTCGGCTTCACATTCGGCGGCTAGTCCCGCCTGACCGAGCTCACGCTGGCCCGTCGCTCGTCCCGGGCGGCGGGCTCTTCGCTTTGGTCCTTTCGTGTCACGGGACCTTGCGACAGCGTATGCGGTTTCGGCAGGTGCCCGACGCGTTGGTCGCGCCGCGTTCAGGCCGATATTGGCGAGCGGCGCAAGCGTGAGTCGCTTCGACGACTCATCTCGTCAACGAAACATCCGACGTCGGCTGTTCCACCCCTCCTGACGTCACAATGTCGGAGACGACGATCTGGAGGCTGCCGCCCCCTGAATTCGAGATCATCATGTGGGCAAGCGTATCCCCGTGGACAGGCTTCGGCCAGGTGACGACGAGATTGACCACGTCGCCATTGCGTTGTCCCGAGACCAGCGCGGGCCCGACCTTGGCCCCAACATAGGTGCCGCTGTAGCGGCCGGACATCGGGTCGTAAACTATGTCCGCGGCTATCCGGACACTGAGGATAAAGACGCTGCAGTCGCCTTCGATAATGAGCCGGTTTGAGCTCGAGTTGCCTGTCGCCCGGCAGTTGACCCGCACAGTGATCCCATCTTTGATAACCATCCCGGATCCCGACCACGATCCGCTAAACAAGCCGATGTAGTCGGCCTCCGCCGCGTTGGCCGGCGCACCAGGCGCAAGCACGGCCAGACCCGCCACAAGGGCAATCCTGCCGAGAACCGGAAATTTCATCTTGTGATCTCCCACCAATCCCCGTGAGCATGTTGAAGCGAAAGAGCGGGTCGCGGCGCGCAGTTGAAGGCCCGCCGAAGTCACCGCCTTTCGATCGGTCGTGATCAAGCCCGCAGCGCGCCAAGCGCGATTCGCCCGCGCGCCGGCTCGTTCCCGGTTCTGCGAGCTACGGGAAGTCCCCCGCACAAGTCAGCCTATGCTGAGGTCAAGGCGGACGCTGTGCGAAATTGATCAACACGCCGACAGGCCTTGCCGATTGCGCTCTACGCTGCGCCTGCACGCACGTGAAGCGGAGGGTCTTTCTTCGGAGATCGGCGGCTGGTCGCGCAGAATAACGCTCAAAAGCGAGCTGTGGACTTCGATGCCGCCGTTGTAGTCGATGAAGCCGAATTTTCGAAACTTGTTCATGAAGAAGCTGACGCGTGACCTAGTCGTTCCGATCATCTCCGCGACTGTCTCCTGGCTGATCTTGGCGGTCACCGGCTCCGGTAGCGTTTCCTTGCCAAAGTTGGCCAGCAGCAGAAGCAGCCGCACCAGGCGCCTCTTGCTCGAATTAAACAACTGATCGACGAGGTCGGCTTCAACCCGAATCGACCGACCCAGTCGCCTGCGAGTCGTTGAAATAGCTTTCTTCTCGAAGCCCCGCTGCAGGCTGACAAGGGTAGATCGATTCAGCAAGCGCTCATTTCTGGAAACGGATTGGATGCCCTCGCCACTGCTCATGATGCAGCGGTGCAGATGATCGACACCTCCGTCGTGCCGATGCACCAGCACGGTGCCTATATCGCCAACAAGCGAAGCGATCTCGGCTCGCGCGCTGTGGTCAATCCCGCCCCGCGGG
>CAZSWL010000117.1:0-5168 GCA_964610725.1 uncultured Bauldia sp. | reverse complement strand
TGCCGCGCCGCCAGTAACGGCGACGAATTCGTGGAGCGCGTGCGAGACGAGACCGGCCTCGTCCTCGAGATCGTTTCGCAAGAAACCGAGGCCCGCCTGGCCGTCGCCGGCTGCGCCTCGCTCGTCGACCTGACCGCCTCCGGCGCCATTTTGTTCGACATCGGCGGCGGCTCGTCGGAACTCGTGTGGATCGACCTTACCCCGTTCGCCGACGGCAAACGCCACCGCATGACCGATCATCTGCGCACATGGATGTCGCTGCCGGTCGGTGTGGTCAACGTCAGTGAACGCCACGGCGGCCACTCCGTAACGGCGGAGCAATTCGCCGCCATGATCGCCGAGGTGGCGCCGCTGCTTGACGATTTTCCCGAAGCGGCGGCCCTCGACCGAGCGGTTGCCGCCGGCAGCGTGCACCTGCTCGGTACCTCGGGCACGGTCACCACCCTTGCCGGCGTTCATCTGAAGCTGCCGCGATACGACCGTCGCCGTGTCGACGGCACCTGGCTCGCCGACCGCGAAGTCGGTGATCTGGTGGCTTCGCTGGTTGCCATGGACCATGCCGCCCGCGTCGCCAATCCGTGCATCGGCAGCGAACGCGCCGACCTCGTCCTTGCCGGCTGCGCCATCCTTGAGGCGATCCGCCGTCGCTGGCCATGCGCGCGTCTGCGGGTGGCTGATCGCGGACTGCGCGAGGGCATGCTGGTCGAGATGATGGGTGCCGACGGCGTCTGGCGGCCGCGCTCGGGACGGCGCTCCGGCGACCGCCTCGATGACTGACCGGCGCGGCCGATCGGGTCGTCAGCTGCGGGTTCGCGTACGCACCGCCAAACGCCGGAAGGCCTCGTCCACCCGCTGGCTCGAGCGCCAGTTGAACGATCCCTACGTGGCGCGCGCCCGCGCCGAGGGCCGCCGCGCCCGCTCGGCCTACAAGCTCATCGAAATGGACGACCGCTTCCATCTGTTTGCGCCCGGCAAACGGGTTGTCGATCTCGGAGCCGCCCCCGGCGGTTGGTCAGCCGTGGCTGCGGAACGCGTCGGCTCGACGAAAACGAGGCCTTTGGTCATTGCCGTCGACCGCGTCGCGATCGACCCGATTCCCGGCGTTACGGTGGTGACCGCCGATTTTCTCGCCGCCGACGCACCAGCCATGGTGTTGGCGGAGCTGCGTGGTGCTGCGGTCGACGTCGTGCTCTCCGACATGGCCGCGGCGACCACCGGCCATCGCCAGACCGATCATTTGCGCACCATGCGATTGTGCGAGGCGGCCGCCGACTTCGCCCTCTCCTCGCTCGCGCCGGGCGGTGCTTTCGTTGCCAAGGTCTTTCGCGGCGGCACCGAGGGGCCGCTGCTGGCGCGGCTCAAGCGGGCGTTCGCCAGCGTCGATCACGTCAAGCCGCCGGCGAGCCGCACCGGCTCGGCCGAACTCTATCTCGTTGCCCGTGGCTTTCGCGGGGACCCCGTCAGCCGCGCTCACGCATGACCGTCACCGGGTCGGGAACGACCGGCCGGCGACCCGACACCTCGTCGCCGGCGTCTGCCGGCAGGCTCCGCAACGGGATGATCGCGGTAAGTGCGATCAAACCGACGACGAGGAACGCTGGCCAGAAAGCGGCCGCGGTGATGGTTCCGCCGCTGGCGCGGGTCGACAGCTCCAATGCCGCTGCCCCCACCGAGATGCCGATGGACAGCGACAATTGCTGAGCGACGCTGGTCAACGTCGTCGCCCCGCTCATCCGTTCCGGCGGGACGTCGGCATAGGCGAGCGCATTGATGCTGGTGAACTGAAGCGAGCGGAAAAAACCGCCGACCAAGAGCAGCCCGGTCATCACCGTCGCCGGCGTGGTTGGCGTGAACAGAGCCGGCAAAGCGATGAAGGAAGCGGCGACCAAAGTGTTGGCCACCAGGACGTTGCGAAAGCCGAAGCGCCTGAGAATCGGCGGCGCCGCAAACTTCATGGCGATCGCCCCGACCGCCGAAGCGAAAGTGATCGAACCCGATTGAAACGGCGTCATGCCGAACCCGGCCTGAAGGAGGAGGGGCAGCAGGAACGGCGTCGCGCCCATGCCGATGCGGAACAGCGCCGCGGCCGCCAGGCTGCGTCCGAAGGTGGGGATGCGCACCAGCGTGAGGTCGAGGATCGGGGCAACGGAGGGCCGCCGGCCGTGGGCGACGAACCCGGCGAGCAGTGCCGTGCCGAAAACGAGCAGGACGACGATGACGTCGGCCGGTAGCAGACCGAGCCCCAGCGTCGTCGATGCGGTCATCAGCGCCGCCAGGCCGAGGCCAGTGAGCACGAACCCCAGGCGGTCGAACGGCACGCGCCCGCCGCCGCGCACATCGGGAATGAACAGTGTGGCGAGCGTCAGGCCAAGCGCGCCGACCGGTACGTTGATCCAGAAGATCCACGGCCAAGCGATGTAGGTGGTGATGAAACCGCCGACTGGCGGTCCCAGCACCGGTCCCAGCAGCGCCGGTACCGTCAGCCAGGCGAGCGATCCGACCAGCTCGGACTTCGACACCGTTCGCAGGATCACCAGCCGACCTACCGGCACCATCATCGACCCACCGATCCCCTGGACGATGCGGCCGAACACCAGTGCCTCGATCGAGTTGGAGAACCCGCACAGAATCGAACCGGTGGTGAACGTCGCGATCGCCAGACGGAAGATCACCCGCGCCCCGAAGCGATCGGCGAGCCAGCCGGAGGCGGGGATGAAGATCGCCAGCGCCAGCAGGTAAGAGGTCAGCGCCAGCTTGAGATGAATGGGACTGACCCCGAAGTCGGCTGCGATCGCCGGCAACGCCGTCGACAGCACCGTCGAGTCGAGATTTTCCATGAACAAGGCACAAGCGACGATGAGCGGGATCAGGATGCGATTGGGCATGGGGGCGAAGGGGAGGGCGGGCGGCCAGAATGGGCCCTGGCTCGGCGGCAGGGTGGAGGTGTCCTGTGCTGGTGGCAAACCAGCAGTTAGGCGGCTGGAGGCGTCCCGGCAAGACCGGCGTTCGGCCGCCGTCGCCGCACGAAGCGCTACCGGCGGCTCCTTGTGGGGCGGCTTGCTGCCGCACTTGCGAATCGCGACAGCCGTGGTATTCGAACGCGCCAACGTTTCCCCGGCGCAGCAGCGATCGGCAACACCCCGTCGACAGCGGGCGGCGCTTCCCCACACCCGGGAGTTGGCACCATGGCAGTCCTGATCGAACCATCGGCCGACCAACCTGCGCTCGCCTTCGACGACGTGCTGCTGGCGCCCGCCTACTCGACGGTGTTGCCGTCCGAGACCGACATCAGCACCCGGCTCACCCGGTCGATCGCCCTCAACCTGCCGATCGTTTCAGCGGCCATGGACACCGTGACCGAGGCCCGCCTCGCCATCGCCATGGCCCAGGCCGGCGGCATCGGCGTCATTCATCGCAACCTCTCCCTTGCCGAGCAGGCCGAGGCGGTACGGCAGGTGAAGAAGTTTGAATCGGGGATGGTGGTGAACCCGGTGACCATCGGCCCCGACGCCACCCTCGCCGAGGCGCTCGACCTTATGCGGCGGTTCAATATCTCCGGCATCCCGGTCGTCGGCAACGGCACCCGCCCCGGCCGCTTGGTCGGCATCCTCACCAACCGCGACGTCCGCTTTGCTTCCGACCCGTCTGAGAAGGTGGCTGCACTGATGACTCGCGACAACCTGGTGACGGTGACGGAGTCCGTGGACCAGGAAGAGGCCAAGCGGTTGCTCCACCAGCATCGCATCGAGAAGCTCATCGTCGTCGACGATGACTACCGTTGCGTCGGGCTGGTCACCGTCAAGGACATCGAGAAGACCCAGCTCAACCCCAACGCCACCAAGGACGAGCAGGGCCGCCTGCGGGTGGCGGCCGCCTCGAGCGTCGGCGATGCCGGTTTCGAGCGCAGTCAACGATTGATCGACGCCGACGTCGATCTTGTCGTCATCGACACGGCGCACGGTCACTCCCAGCGTGTGCTCGACGCGGTGAGACGGGTGAAGAAATTGTCCAACAGGGTTCAAGTGGTTGCCGGCAATGTCGCCACCGGCGACGGCGCCAGAGCGCTGATCGATGCGGGCGTCGATGCGGTCAAGGTGGGCATCGGCCCCGGTTCGATCTGTACCACCCGCATCGTTGCCGGCGTCGGCGTGCCGCAACTGACCGCTCTCATGGACACGGTGGCGGCAAGCGAGGCGGCCGGCGTGCCGGTCATCGCAGATGGCGGCATCAAATATTCCGGCGACCTCGCCAAGGCGCTCGCCGCCGGCGCGTCCACCGCCATGATCGGCTCGCTGCTCGCCGGCACCGACGAAAGCCCCGGCGAGGTCTATCTCCACCAGGGCCGGTCGTACAAAGCCTACCGCGGCATGGGCTCGGTCGGCGCCATGGCGCGCGGCTCGGCGGACCGCTATTTCCAGCAGGAAGTGGCCGATACGCTGAAGCTGGTGCCGGAAGGGATCGAGGGACAGGTCGCCTTCAAGGGGCACCTGGCCGACTTCGTCTTCCAGTTGATCGGCGGCCTCGGTCGGAACAGCTCTCGTGGTAAGGCTCCGGTCCCCGGGTTGGCTTCCACCGTGCCAGGTGATGAACGTTCCCGGTTGGTCGGCGCCGCCGCCAGCGATCTGGCTGACCTGGTCCATGAGCTCACCGACCAGATGCACGCAGCGGCTGCTGAACTGCAGTTTGAGCTCGCGGCACGATTACGCGACGAGATCGCCGATCTGAAGCGTGAGCTGCGTCAGCTGCAGACGGCCACCGCCTGACACTCCGGTGAGGTGTCACTCGGGCGCCGTGGTGTCGTAGAGTCCCGGGGTGGAGGGGAGTACTCCCTGCGACGTCATCGTCAGCACGGTGGTCCACGGCGGATCGTCCGGTGGCGTCGGGTAGGCGGCATGAGCGTGCCGACGGCCGGACGAGACCTCCACGTCCTCGTCCTCCCTCAGGAAGGCCGCTCGTGAACGTGTCGTTCTGGGCTTGGTCCATCACCGTCGCTCTGATCCTGGCCATGCTCGTCGGCGACTATCTGGGTCATGTGCGTCAGGTCCATGAGCCCACCCTGCGTGAGTCCGCATGGTGGTCGCTCGGCTACGTGGGGGTTGCGCTGACTTTCGGCGCTGTGGTCTGGGCGGTCTGGGGTGCGCAGTACTCAGGTGAGTACTTCGCCGGTT
>CAZSWL010000116.1:0-3422 GCA_964610725.1 uncultured Bauldia sp. | reverse complement strand
TCACCTGATCCAACGACTTGCCAAAATAGTTGCGGGCGGCCTCAACGATCCCCCGGCTGCCGCAACCCAAATAGATGTTATTCAGATAGAGTTCCAGGATTTGATCCTTCGACAGCAGCTGCTCAATTCGCAACGCCAAGAGTGCTTCCCGGACTTTGCGTCGCAGCGCCATTTTGTCCGAAAGCAAAAACATCCTCACGACTTGCTGGGTAATCGTCGAAGCACCAGCTGGCCGTCGACCAGTGGCTAGGCGCGGGATGTCGGTCAAAGCCGTGCGCAGAATCGCGATGACGTCGATGCCGGGATGCCAGTAAAAGTCGCGGTCTTCGGCGGCAAGAAATGCGTGAATGAGTATTGGGGGAATTGCAGCCGCCGAAACGAACGGGCGCCCAGGCGGCGGACGGTAGTCAGTGACCGCGTGATAGTCGGGCAGGTCTCGACCGAAATACCATACCGCCGCCACGGCACAGCCTGCGGCCATGAGGCTCGCAAACGCGATCACACGGATGGCAAGTCGGAGAGTTCGCCTCCAACCCATGGCTGCCTGTTTACCGCCTCACCGTTGACGACCGCTGATCCGCCCTAGTGCAGTCGAGCGCAGGACAACCGCTGGTCTAGGCCCAGGAGGATAGCTGTATGCACTTTGCAGCAACGCCTCCCGTCAAAGGCCGAACCGCCGCTGACGGTCCTGGTACGCGCGGACCGCGCGCAAGAAGTCGACCCGACGGAATGCGGGCCAATTGACGTCCGAGAAATAGAACTCGCTGTGGACGCTCTGCCAGAGCAGGAAGCCCGACAGGCGGATCTCGCCGCTCGTGCGCACGATGAGGTCGGGATCAGGCAGACCTGCCGTGTAGAGGTGCCTGGCGATCAGGTCAGGGCTGAGCCGCGCGATGGCGTCGCTGATGGTCGCGCCGCCTGCTGCCATATCGCCCAAGGCCGACTTGACGGCACCAACGATCTCCTCCCGACCACCGTAGGCGACCGCGATATTGAGGTCCATGGCATCGTGCGTCCGCGTCGCCGCCTCCGCCGTCTTGATCGCATTCACCGTACTTTCGGGCACCAGGGTCAGATCGCCGATCGCCCTCACCCGCACGCGCCGGCTGTGGATGCGCGGATCACCGGCGAGCGCCGTTAGCTTCCTCTCTATGGCCGAGAAGATGCCTGACACCTCACGCGGCGAACGACGGAGGTTGTCGGGTGAAAAGACCCATAGCGTCACCGCTGGGATCTTGAGGTCGGCGCACCAGTCGAGCACGTCGTCGAGCTTGTTGGCGCCGAGATCGTAGAGCGCATCCGGGTCCGAGATGCCGACCGACTGGCCGTGACGACGGTTGCCGTCGAGGATGATGCCGACGTGCCGCGGCACCGAGCGCCGCTCGATGGCGCGACGGAGACGCGCCTCGTAAAGCGCATAAAGAAAGCGGCGTATGGGCAGATGTCGCATGGCGCGTTGCGCGGTTAACCAACTGCGAGATCCGACTCGACGACAACGTAGATCACGAGCCTTCATTCGACCCTTCAACCCCCCCGCCAAACGACGCGTTGGTGATGCACCCCTTGAATGGGCGCGAGTCCAAACCGGATCGCGGGCTCAATCGACTATGACCGATCGGGCACGCGCCACCGCTTGTTACCTGAATCTCCTCAGCCTCTACCCCTCGTACGTTGCGCTGGCCAATGCGACCAAAGGAATCAGACGACTGCAGCCAGAAGCGCAATCGCGATCACGGCGTCAAAGCTGTGAAAGACGCGGTGGAGGGCTGGACTGTTGTTCCACCGCTCACCAAGAGCGTAGCCGATATAGGCAAGACCGAAGCACCAGGGCCAAGATCCGACGAAGGTATAAACCTGGAAGTGCAGCACCGGCATGCGTGCCAGCCTCGCCGGAAAGGCAATGAAGGCTGCGTTTTGCCCCCCAGCGTTACCTAAGCGGTTACCTAAGATGCGCACGGAGCCTGAATGAGGGCGGCATTTGCACTCTATGTTATTGATCCAATTGGTAGCGGAGGAGGGACTCGAACCCCCGACACGCGGATTATGATTCCGCTGCTCTAACCAGCTGAGCTACTCCGCCCAAGATGGCCGGGGATATAAGAAGCCGGACGAAATCCTGTCAAGCAAGGGCCGCCGCCGGCACTGCACAGCCCGGCGCGGGTGGCTCGATCGTAAACGCTGCCGCGCAATATCGGCAATTTTCCGCTCCACAACCGCGCGGATCGCGCTAGAAGGGTGCCCTCTTGCCAGCAAGGGCGACCACCGTGGCCAACCCGCGCAAATACTTTGGCACCGACGGCATCCGCGGCCGCGCCAACAGTCCTCCGATCACGCCTGACCTGGCGCTCCGCGTCGGCATGGCGGCCGGGCTGACGTTTCGCCGCGGCGACCACCGCCATCGCGTCGTCATCGGCAAGGACACCCGCCTGTCGAGTTACATGATCGAGAACGCCCTTACCGCCGGATTCCTGTCGGTCGGCATGGATGTTCTTCTCACCGGCCCGGTGCCGACCCCCGGCATCGCCATGCTCACCCATTCCATGCGCTGCGACCTCGGCGTCATGATCTCGGCCTCGCACAATCCCTTCGACGACAACGGCATCAAGCTGTTCGGGCCGGACGGCTTCAAGCTTTCCGACGCCGTCGAAAGCGAGATCGAGGGGCTGATCGACGCCGATTTCGGCAAATATCTGGCGGCGCCGGCCGACCTTGGCCGCGCCAAGCGCATCGACGGCGTCCAGGACCGCTACATCGAATTTGCCAAGCGCACGCTCGCCCGCAGCATCACCCTCGCCGGCCTCAAAATCGCCATCGACTGCGCCAACGGCGCCGCCTACAAGGTGGCACCGGCCGCCCTGTGGGAGCTTGGCGCCGAGGTTGTCGCCATCGGCGTCGAGCCGGACGGCTTCAACATCAACCGCGCCGTCGGCTCGACTGCGCCCAGCGCCCTTGTTGAAAAGGTGCTGGCAGAAAACGCCGACATCGGCATCGCCCTTGACGGCGACGCCGATCGCGTCGTCGTCGTCGACGAGAAGGGCCGACTGGTCGACGGCGACCAGTTGCTGGCGGTGGTCGCCGAAAGCTGGGCGGCGGACGGCCGTCTTGCCAAGCCGGGCATCGCCGTCACCGTGATGTCCAATCTCGGTCTCGAGCGCCAACTCAACCGCATCGGCCTCGACGTGATACGCACCCCGGTCGGCGACCGCTATGTCGCCGAAGCCATGCGCGAGCACGGCTTCAACCTTGGCGGCGAGCAATCCGGCCATATCATCATGACCGATTTCGCCACCACCGGCGATGGTCTGGTGGCGGCGCTGCAGCTGTTCGCGGTGATCAAGAAGCAGGGCCGACCGGCGAGCGAGATTTGCCACCGCTTCGAGCCGTTGCCGCAGGTGCTCAGGAGCGTGCGCGTCGGCGCCGGC
>CAZSWL010000115.1:0-9258 GCA_964610725.1 uncultured Bauldia sp. | reverse complement strand
GGCGCTGCACGCCCCGCAGCAGCGTGTCGTTTCTGATCGGCACCATCAGCCGTTCGGCCAAGCCGGCGGCCGGTCGACCATCAAGCGCCAGACCGTGGTGATGGACGATGCCGCCTAGCTGGTAGGTTCGCCGCGATCGTTCGCCAATAAATCATCCTCGAACCGTTCGGCGAAGATGCGTCACCGGAATCCCCGCTTGGTACTCCTTCAGCACCGCAATGATCTGCTTGAGCTGCTGCCGGCTCTGCTTCATCTCCGTCTCCTTCCGACGGAGTCCAGTTCACACACCGAGGGCACTTCAGGGGGCAACGTCACCGGCCGTACCGCATCTCTTGACCCGGTGGATTACGCAGGCAATCGGCCACCCAGGCCCTTCACAGGTATCGCATAGGCCGATTTACGAACATTTGTTCGACAAACGTGCGATTGAGTCCCTGCAAGGGGCTGCCAAGGGGCTACTTGAAGCATTTCGTTGACATATGTTATGACGTTTGCTATGCAGCCAGAGCCGCCTAGAGCGTAAAGGATGAAGGTTCGGGGGTGTCGTAAATGAAGATTGTTGTCGCCGCTGACCCGGTCGCCGTCAAGCTTATCGAATCCGTGAAGCAGCATTTGATAACTCACGGGCACGATGTCGTCGATGTTGGTGCCAGCGAAGGTAATGACGTCCCGTTTTTCGAGGCCGCGAAGAAGGCTGTTTCCGTATTGCAAGGTGGCAAGGCGGACCGCGGCATTCTATCTTGCGGCAACGGGATGGGCATGGCCATCGTTGCTGGCAAGCACAAGGGAATGATAGCCGCGTGCGTTGAATCGGTCTATGCGGCGCGCTTATGCCGATCGATTAACAATGCGAATATCCTCTGCCTGGGCGCGATGATTTGGGGCACGACTATGGCCAACGAAGCGGTGGATGTATTTCTTACCACCGAGCATACGGAAGGATTGCCACAATTCGCTTCGTTTCTGAGAGATGCTCAAAAGGAGGTTGAGGCGATAGATACTAAGACTCGCAAATGATGCGGGTCGAAGCTTTTTTGTATCGTCTATATGGCTGACTTAATAAGAAAAGGCTCCCGCCGACGTAGGAAACCACACTCGGTTCCTTGTGCCGATTGAATGCGACGATGAAAGCGGATGAACAAAAAACCATCCTGCGCCTCGTAGAAGTCGCGAGACTATACTACGAGCAGGGGCATACCCAAACAGAAATCGCGTCGATGTTGGGTATTTCGCGACCGCTTGTCAGCGGCCTGCTGCAAGCTGCCAGAGATCGCGGCATAGTGAAGATAGAGATTCGCTCGCCACTTGAAAATGATGATGTTCTTCTGCGGGGAGTGGTAGATAAATTCGGGCTAGAGGGCGGTATTGTCGTGCCCGCCGATGGCGATAACTTATCGCTTTCGTTGAAGACGCTGGTGTCGCAGGCTTCCAAATACATCGGAGGGGTTCTGTCGGACTCCGAGTCGATCGGTTTCGGCTGGGGCGGTCTGGTCGCGACCGTGGTTGACAGTCTGCGTTCAGAGAATATTCGCCCGAACGGCGCGGTCCACGTGTGTCCATTAATCGGTTCGATGTCAGCGCCGGCGATCGATTGGCATCCAAATGAGATGGTGAGGCGGTTTTCGGAGCACTTCGCCATGGATGCGGCGTTCATCCACGCGCCGGCGTTCCCCGCGAACAGTACGGATTTCAACGTGTTCAGAGCGACCGAAGAATATCTGCAGATTCAGTCCCGATGGAACGAGCTGTCTACGGCTGTTGTTGGAATCGAGACGTATCCCTCCGTGCCAGATCAGGCCACGGCGACAAGATTTGGCGATATTCTGCGACGTCGAGATGCAGTCGGCGGACTGTTGTCTTATTTCTTCAACGTCTCTGGAGAATTGATAGAGGGCTCGAGCGACTATGTGATCAGGATTCCTTTCGACAACTTGAAGAAAGTACCTAACGTGGTTCTCATTTGTTCTGGAAATACGAAGATTGAGGCCTTGATCGGCGCCTTGAACCTTGGCGTCGTGACTCAGCTGGTGACGGATGATCGCGCTGCCAGTCAGCTGTTGAGCTACAGCGGGTAGAGCGGCGCGCGAAGGTGGAGCGGCGAGGGTTCTATGCGGTGCGTGGGTCGGACGGATGTCAAAAGGGTTTTGTCGTGATGAATGAGATGGGCACGGAGGAGTTTGCCGAGCTCTTGCGGGCCGCGGCGGCGGTGATCGGAAGGAACGCAAGGCTCCTGTCGGAACTGGATGCGGCGATCGGGGACGGGGATCACGGGACGACGATCAGCCGATCCATGGAGAGGATGACCGAGATCCTGGACGCGAAGCCGCTGGGGGATCTGAAGTCCCTTCTGCAGCGGGTCGGGGAATCGATCCTCAACGTCCATGGGGGAGCGACCGGGCCGTTGTTCGGCTCGTTCTTTCTGGGTCTGTCGGAAGGGATCGAGGGACGGACCGCGGTCAACGCATCGATTCTTGCGGACATGTTTTCGAGCGCCGAACGCAAGGTGTTGAAGCTCTCGGGTGCTTCAACCGGCGACAAGACGTTGGTTGATGCCCTCGTTCCTGCGGTTGCGGCCTTGAGGCAAAAAGTCGGCAAAGGAGAAACGGACATTTGTCAGGTGCTTCGTGCGGCGGCCGCGGCCGGGGACAAGGGTGCGAAAGACACGACGGGCATGAAAGCGCGAAAGGGCCGCGCGCGAAACATGGCAGAACGCTCGATCGGCCACCAGGACCCTGGGGCGACGTCAATGGCGTTGCTTTTCGAGGGGCTGGCCGCGGGGGCAAGCCAACTCAACGTCGAGGATCGTGCTGTGACGGCCCCGCAGCAAGCGCCTAGGAGCTCGGCGGCGCCGCGCGAAAACTGATAGCGGCGGCATAAACCTATTCGGAGAGGGACAAATGAAATATGCGGTGCAAATGCTTCTTTTCACGGATGCTTTTGCCGAAGACAAGTTCGATCTGGTGAGGAAAGTAAAGGACTTGGGGTTCGACGGTATAGAGGTTCTTATCGCAGATCCCGGCGCTTTCCCGACAAAGCCACTAAGAAAGCTGCTTGGCCAGCTGGGCATGGAATGTAATTTCGCAGTCGCTCTCAGCCCGGATGCCAATAGTATTTCGCCCAAGCCAGCAGAACGTCAAAAGGCCACCGAATTTCTCAAAACCTGTATCGACGTCGCTTACGAGACGACCGGTGGTAACTGCGTTATTGGCGGACCCAACTACGCCGCGTGGTGTTACTTCACAGGGAGCTCGCCAACGAAGCAAGAGTGGCAATGGGCGGTCGATAATTATAGGATTGCTTGTGAATATGCCATGACAAAAAACATAACATTGACGGTCGAGGTATTAAATCGTTACGAAACGCATTTATTCAATACCTTGTCCGGCGCATGTCAATTTTGCTCTGATGTCGGCATGCCGAATGCCAAGGTTCAGCCGGACACGTTCCACATGGCTATAGAAGAAAAAAGTTGGTACGATTCAATAAAGGATGCGAACACTCAAATAGGTTATGTACATGCCATCGAAAACGACCGGGGCATTATCGGTACCGGTCTTGTTCGATGGGACGAATTGTTCAGGGCCCTTCGCGATATTTCATATGACAAGTGGGTGACGGTCGAATCATTCACGCGTGAGTTCCCGGGACTCGCGGGGCTGACCAAGGCGTGGCGCGATCCGGCGGTGAGCGCCGATGTGCTGGCGGCGGACAGCTTGGCGGCGTTGCGGCGATACGGCGAGGCGTAAGCACCCTGGACGTTGACTTTTGTCCTGACATATATCTTGACACTTGTGCTGACATATGCCATCGTGGCTGGTGTGAGGTATCGAGGGAGGGCGCATAAAGGAACGAATCCGAGGAATCGTAAAGGACGTTAAGGGCGATCGGCGCGGAAGCAACGCGCGAAGAATCGTGATCCTAGGGAGGAAGACATGCGAAGAAGTACGTTAGCGTTTCTGGCTGTCGCGGGGGTGGCGTTGGTTTGCGCGCCAATCGCTCGCGCGGCGACTATGACTCCGGACCAAGCGGAGGCATATGGGGCCGAGAAGGTCAAGGGCAAAACGTTCACCGTCGGGCTATACTGCCACTCAAATCAGCCGCCCTGGAAGATATTGCAGAACGCGGCAATTATGAGGGCGAAGGAGCTTAGCGAGAAATACGGGTTCACCTTGAATCTCGACATACAGGCTCCGCCGACTCACGTCGACATCATTCGCCAATCGAACATCATGGACGATTTTATTGCGAAGAAGGTCGACATGATCGTTGCGATCCCCGTCACGACGGGGTCGATGGAGGCGCTGATCAAAAAGGTGGGCGACGCCAAGATCCCCATGGGTCTGTTCATCACCAGCCAGGACCCGCCCGTCGGCTACGACAGCACGGTGAAATGGTGGCTCTACAATGACGATCGCGTGGGCGGCAAGTACGTCGGTGACTACATGGCGAAGGTGCTGCCGCACCCGGCGAAGGTCACCATCATGCGCGGTGTCTATGAGAGCCTGTGGGATCAGGACAGGTACGCGGGCATCGTCGATGGATTGAGGCCGCATCCGGACATCGAAGTCTTGGACGTCCAGCAGGCCGCCTGGGAGCGTGACCCCGCGATGCAACGGACGCAGGAGTGGATCGCGCGTTACGGCGATCAGCTCGACGGCATCTTGTCGCTGAACGATGAAATGGGGTGGGGCATCTACGCGGCCGCGCAGGCTGCAGGCCTGACAAAGCTCCACATCAGCGGATGGGACGGCGCCCGGGATTTTGCGAAAGGGGTGCGTGACGGAACATTCGACGTCTCGGTGGACATGCACTGGATGGGCTATGGAATCCAGCTTGTCGATCTCATGTTCGAGACGCTGAAGGGGAACGACGTCAAACCGCTGAGAAACCTGCTGAGACTCTCGCTGATCGACAAGGCTTACGCCCAGAAATATCTGGACGAAGCCAACGCGACGCTCGAGATGAAAAAGCCCGATACGTGGGACTCGTACAAGTTGTTCAACTATCGAGCCGAACACGGCACCAACTTTGACCTTGGCGTAGACTACCGGGTCAAGTGAAATAACGATAACGCTGTGGCGGATTGCTTCCCGTTTGCGGGGAAGCAATCCGCAGTTCGCGGGTAGCTCGCGATGCCGCCGTCAGCCGAATTGTCTGAACACAACATTGTTCTGCGCATGCGGGGGATAAGCAAGTCGTTCGCGGGGGCGCGAGCCCTGGACAACGTCGATTTCTCCCTGGCCAAGGGGCAGATCATGGGCCTTGTCGGGGAGAACGGGGCTGGGAAATCGACGCTCATCAAGATTCTCTCGGGCGCCTATTCCATGGACCGCGGAGAGATATTTATCGACGACCGACCGGTGAGGCTGCGCAATGTTTCCGACGCGCACCGGCTCGGCATCGTCACCGTCTACCAGGAATTTTCGCTGGTGCCGCAACTGACCGTTGCCGACAACATTTTCCTGGGGGTGGAGTTGGAAGCCTCCGGTTCGAAGCACTTTTTCTCCGGGCGCAGCTTGGTTGCCAAGGCACGAGAGTTGCTGTCTTCGATGGGGATCTCGCTGGATCCGGAAGCGCGCGTCGAGGATCTCAGCCGGGCGCAACAGCAGATGGTCGAGATCGTCAAAGGGTTTCGGTCAGGCAAGAGGGTTTACATCCTCGATGAGCCCACCGCTTCGCTGGCCGACGAGGAAACCGAGCGTCTCTTCAATCTCGTGCAGACGGTCAAAGAGAAGGGGCTGTCGGTCGTCTTCGTGTCGCACAGGCTCAACGAAGTTCTGGCCATCTGCGACCAGGTCACGGTTCTGAAGGACGGCAAGACGGTCGGTGTGTTTAACGCGGCGGACCTGACGGTTCACGATCTTGCGGCCCACATGAGTTCGGAGCGCGTCGCGGCAACGGTGAAAGGGGGCGTGCGTAGCGTCGGCCGCGCGGGTGAGAGGCGGCACCCCTACGTGAGCTTCAAGGGTTTCTCGCGACACAAGTACTTCTCCGATCTGTCGCTCGATCTTTACGAGAACGAAGTGCTGGGAGTGGCTGGCCTGCAGGGCGTCGGCCGGAGCGAATTCTTTCGCTCGGCGCTCGGGATCGACGAAAAGCAATCGGGCGTGGTTGAAGTCGCGGGACAAGATGTTCGGATAAAGACCCCGCAGGACGCGTTGGCGCACGGAATCGTCTACGTGACCGAGGACCGACGCAAGGAAGGTATCTTCCACAACCAGGACGTGGTCGCGAACGTATCGATCTCGAGCCTCAAAGCCGTGCTGTCAAAGTTTGGAACGATAAGAACGGACGTTGAAGGCCGACAGATCGCCGGGCTGGTCAAGAGGTTGAACGTAAAGATAGCCAGCCCGAGACAGCTCGCCATGAGCCTGAGCGGCGGCAATCAGCAAAAGGTGGTGCTGGCGCGGTGGCTTATGGCCCAAGCCAAGGTGATCATCTTTGACGAGCCGACGGTCGGCATCGACGTGGGGTCGAAAGAGGAGATCCATTCACTCATCGACGCCCTGGGCCGAGAGGACAAGGCGATCGTGGCCATATGCACGGAGATTGCCGAGTTGTTGCGCGTGGCAGACAGGATCGTGGTTTTGCGTAAGAACGGCACGTTCAGTGAGGTCGTCAACAGGACCGACGTCGACGAGAAAACTGTTCGCGAGATGTTGGTGGCCTGAAATCGGCGGGATGACATGGCGCTGGTCAGCGGCGAGTTGGGGATCAAAGGACTGCATATGCCCAGATTGCGGGCGCTCGTTACCGACAACTTGTTGTTGGTAGTCATCCTTGCTTTGTTTCTGCTGGTGGGAATCAAAAACAACGACTATTTAACACTGGTTTCTATCAAGAATATTGTGGCCCAGGCTTCGGTGATCGGGCTGCTGTCGTTGGGCATGACCTTGGTGATCATGTCCGGCGGAATTGACCTCTCGGTCGGATCGGTTATGGCGTTGACCTCCGTGGCAACGGCCTGGACCTATCTGGTTGCGGGGTGGTCATTTCCTGTTTGCGTGATGGTTGGCTTATCGGTTGGCATAGTCTCTGGACTGGCGGCCGCGACCTTTATTCTTTACCTGAAATTGCCGCCGTTCATAAGTACGTTGGGATTGCTGATTATCCTGTCAGGAGGCGCTCGATTTATCGGGCAAGACAACACGTTCTCTGGTTTGCCTGACGGGTTCAGGTATTTATGGGCCGCTCAAATCGTCGGCGTCCCTTTACCCTTCGCCATATTCATCTTTGCGGCCGTGGTTGTTGCGTTCTTGAGAAGTCATACTCCGTTTGGACGCGCGACAATGGCGATTGGCAGCAATTATCGCGCCGCCGTCATCAGCGGTGTGAATATCAAAAGGACGCTATACCTGTGCTACGCGATTTCGGGGGGCCTAGCGTCGGTTGCGGGCTTGTTGATGACCTCACGCCTGAACAGCGGCCAGGCTTTGGTCGGCCAAGGCTACGAGATGTACGCGATTACGGCCGCGGTGGTAGGCGGGGCAAGTTTGATGGGAGGCGTCGGCAGTATCAAGGGCGCCGTATACGGAGCGGTGCTGATTTCGATTATCTATACCGGCGTAAGTTTCTTTGGGCTGTCGAGCTATTACCAAGAGATTTTGATCGGGATCGTGCTGGTGGCGGCGGTGGTGCTGAACAGGGTCAAGGAAAGTTCGCGCCGCGCCAAGATGCTGACGATGCTTATGTCAAGCACGGACCTCGAAAACGAAGGGGAGGGGGTGGAGTGAAGACGGCGGAACGTGTGCTGTCGGTTGGACGCCGGTACTTGGGAGAGAATCCCCTGATCCTGGTCATCGTCGCGGTGGCGATCGTCATATGGATGATCCAGCCACGGTTCTTGAGCGCATACAACATTATCACCGTCTTACGCCAAGCAGCGTTGCTTGGGATCCTTTCCGTGGGCATGACGTTCGTGATCGTGTCAGGCGGCGTTGATCTTTCGGTTGGGTCGTTGATGGCCCTGACCTCCGTCGTGGTTGCAGGGCTGTACGCCTACGGCGGCGTGAACATCTGGATCAGTGCAGCGATTGGATTGTGCGTCGGGGCGGCGTCTGGCGCGATAATCGCGATGTTGATCTCGCGGTTCAAGGTTGCGCCCTTCCTCGCGACATTGGCCTTTCTTGGAATACTACGCGGCATAGATCTGGTCGTGACCGACTCGCAGCCGATAAACGGTCTGCCGAATGAGTTCTTGTGGTTGGGGCGTGGGTCAATCTTGGGAATTCCGGTTCCGGTCCTGATCTGGCTGGCATTGCTGGTCGCCGCGACGTTGTTCCAGGAGTTTCACCGCTACGGCCGCAGCTTGGTGGCGGTGGGAGGTAATGAAGAGGCGGCGCGTTTCTCCGGCATAAATGTCACCGCAATCATATTCATAACCTACGTATTCAACGGCGTGTTGGCGTCTTTAACCGGCGTGCTATACACCGCTCGACTTAATAGTGGCTTGCCGATGCTTGGGGAGACCTTCGAGCTGATAACAATTGCTGCGGTGTGTACAGGTGGAGCGAGCTTATTGGGCGGCAAGGGCAAAGTGATGGGTGGGGCGTTGGGCGCCATCCTGGTCACGATTCTGTACAACGCAATGAGCTTGATCGGCCTGAGTACGTTCCTCCAGCAAATAGCCGTCGGCGTGATCCTGATTGCCGCGGTGGCGATAACGGTGTCGAGGACCAGCAGGAAGTTGAGTTTGGCGTGACGTAAGAGCGGAGCCCTGTTGCGCCTGGAGAGGCGGGGGCCAAAGGGTGGGTTTGTCGGTGTCGGTAATGGGCGAAGTGGATTGTCGCCTGATGACGGCCAGGGAGGCGAGTGTGGCGAAGAAAATCGGCGTAGGCCTCATCGGGGTCGGACGAATAGCCGACCTGCATTACGAAGGTTACAGAGGTAATTCCAAGGCGGAACTTCGCGCTATCGCCGATATCGATCCGCAAGCCCTGCAGGCTCGAAAGGCGCAGTGGGGGGTCGATCGCACCTATGTGGACTACAGGGACCTGCTGCGAGACGCGGAAATCGATGCCGTCGAAGTAATAACACCGCATCATCTTCACAAGGAGATCGGTGTGGCGACTTTGGATGCGGGAAAGCACCTCTCGATGCAGAAGCCAATGGCAATGAACGTTGCCGAGTGTGATGCACTTATCGAGGCAGCCGAACGTTCCGGCAAGATGTTTCGCGTGTTTGAGAACTTTCGCCACTATCCGCCGCTGTTGAAAGCACTGGAGTTGGCGCAGGGCGATGAGATCGGCGAATTGCTAT
>CAZSWL010000114.1:0-10812 GCA_964610725.1 uncultured Bauldia sp. | reverse complement strand
AGATTGTCGATGTCGTCGATCTCACCCTTGCCGTCGCGCAGGTCGACCAGCGTCTTGATGACCGCCAGGATGTCCTCTTTCCTCAGCACGCGGACGCTGTCGTCGGCGTGGAGGTCGAGACGCATGTTCATCTTGACCCGGCCGACGGCCGACAGGTCGTAGCGCTCCGGGTCGAAGAACAGCGACCGGAACATCGCCTCGGCCGTATCGACCGTCGGTGGCTCGCCCGGCCGCATCACCCGATAGATGTCGAACAGCGCACCCTCGCGGTTCTCGTTCTTGTCGACGGCCAGCGTGTTGCGGATGTACGCGCCGGTGTTGACGTGATCGATGTCGAGGATGACGATTTCCTTGTTGCCTGCCTCGACCAGGGTGGCGAGGACCTTCTCGTTCAACTCGTCGCCCGCCTCGGCGTAAATCTCGCCGGTCTCCATGTTGACCATGTCGCTGGCGAGGTAGTGGCCGTAGAGATCCTCGTCGACCACCTTGAGCGCCTTGACGCCCTTCTCGGCGAGTTGACGGGCGGCGCGGGCGGTCAGCTTGCGCCCCGCCTCCAGCACCACCTCGCCCGAGTCGGCGTCGATCAGGTCGTTGACCGCCTTGAACCCCCGCAGGCGCTCGCCGTCGAACGGCAGCCGCCAGCCGTCCTTAGTGCGCTTGTAGACGACCTTGTCGAAGAAGGTGTCGAGGATCTCCTCGCCGTCCATGCCGAGCGCATAGAGCAGCGAGGTCACCGGAATCTTGCGTCGCCGATCGATGCGCGCGTAGACGATGTCCTTGGCATCGAACTCGATATCGAGCCACGAGCCGCGATAGGGAATGATGCGCGCGGCGAACAGCAGCTTGCCCGAGGAGTGGGTCTTGCCCTTGTCGTGGTCGAAGAACACGCCGGGCGAACGGTGCATCTGCGAGACGATGACGCGCTCGGTGCCGTTGACGATGAAGGTGCCGTTCATCGTCATCAACGGCATGTCGCCCATGTAGACTTCCTGCTCCTTGATGTCCTTGACCGACTTGGCGCCGGTCTCCTCGTCGATGTCGAACACGATCAGGCGCAGCGTCACCTTGAGCGGCGCCGAATAGGTCATCCCGCGCTGACGGCATTCATCGACGTCGTACTTGGGCGGATCGAAGTCGAAACGGACGAATTCCAGCAGCGCCGAGTTGGAAAAGTCCGAGATCGGGAACACCGATTTGAACACCGCCTGCAGCCCCTCGTCGGGGCGCCCGCCTTCCGGCTCCTCGACCAACAGGAACTGGTCGTAGGATGCCTTCTGGACCTCGATCAGGTTCGGCATCTCCGCGACTTCCCTGATGGAGCCGAAGAACCGGCGGACCCTTCTGCGACCGGTGAACGTCTGGGTCATGCTCACTCCTCGTCATGTCTCGAACAGCTGTCCGCAACGCCGGCGATGCGGCACTGTGGACAACGGTTCACGTTTTGCGATCCGTCTCCGCAGGTGCCGGCGGCGCCGACCCCTGCGGAGTGTTTAGTTCCCTCATGGCCGGGCCCGTCCCGGCCATCCACGCCCTTGTTCCTGCCGATCCCCGACGGCTCGCTGCGGAGCTTGGGGATCGATCCTCAGTGACCTTCGGCCCGGGGCCTCGCTCACTTCAGCTCGACCTTGGCGCCGGCTCCTTCCAGCTGGCCCTTGAGCTTGTCGGCTTCGTCCTTGCTGACGGCTTCCTTGACGGGTTTCGGCACCGCCTCCACCAGATCCTTAGCCTCCTTGAGGCCGAGCCCGGTGATGGCGCGCACCTCTTTGATCACGTTGATCTTGTTGGCGCCGAAATCGGCGAGAATGACGTCGAACTCGGTCTTCTCCTCCGCTTCGGCGGCGGCGCCGACAGCAGCGCCGCCCGCGGCCATCATCGCCACCGGAGCGGCAGCCGATACGCCCCATTTCTCCTCGAGCATCTTCGACAGTTCGGCCGCCTCCATCACGGTCAAACTCGAAAGCTCATCCACAATTTTCGACAAGTCAGCCATTTGCCTGATTCTCCTTGGATTCGAACCTCTAGAAAGCTCCTTGCAGCCTCACGCCGCCTCGCCTTTTCTGGCGTAGCCGTCGACCACCCGCGCGATTTGCGCGGCCGGCGCTGCCACGACCTGGGCGATACGCCGCGCCGGCGTCACCACCAGGCCGACCAGCTGGGCCCGCAACTCGTCGAGCGAGGGCAGTGCCGCCAGTGCCGTGACCCCGTCGGGGCCGAGGTTGGTCTGGCCGAAAGCGCCACCGAGAATGACGAGATTCCCGTTGGTCTTGGCGAATTCGACCGCGACCTTCGGCGCCGCCACCGGATCGCTGGAATAGGCGATCACCGTCGGACCGGTGAAAAGGTCCGCCATGTGGCCGACGTCGGTCCCTTCGAGCGCCCGTTTGACCAGGCGGTTCTTGGCGACGCGCACCTTTGCTCCTGCTTCCCGCATTCTGGCCCTCAGGGCCGTCATGTCGGCGACAGTGAGGCCGGAATAGCGGGCGACAACGACGATCCCCGTGGTCCTGAAGACCTCGTTCAGCGTCGCGACGACCTCGCTTTTTTCCGCTCTGTCCACGCTTTCACTCCTTTGGGCGGGCCACCGGGGGACCGCCGGTTGCGTTTGCCGCGGGTCCTTGCCGGATTCCGCGACGCTCACAGCCTGTCCCCCAAGCCGGCGCTCGCCCGGAGCGCCGCGTGGGCCAAGAGGTTCGAACCGGAAATCCGGTTCCCTCCCGTCTATTGCGGGCCTTGTCGATTAAGCCGGCACACCGGCGCCCGCAGTCTCGGACAGGATCGGGTCTTGCGGGTTGCCCCGCCTGACCCCTTCTGCCGCCCCGTTGCCCGGACGGAAGTCTTTCCGGCGCTCCTCAGGCGCCCGCCAGCGTTGCCGGATCGACCCTGACCCCGGGGCCCATGGTCGACGAGACGGCGACGCGTTGAACGAATGTTCCCTTGGCGCCGGCCGGCCGCGCTTTCTGCACGGCGTCGGCGAACGCCCTGATGTTGGCCACCAGCGCGGGTGACGCAAAGCTCGCCTTGCCGACGCCCGCCTGGACGATCCCGGCCTTTTCGACCCGGAACTCGACGGCGCCGCCCTTGGCGTCCTTGACCGCCGCCGTCACGTCCTGGGTGACGGTGCCGACCTTCGGGTTCGGCATCAGGCCGCGCGGGCCGAGCACCTTGCCCAGCCGGCCGACCAGCGGCATCATGTCCGGCGTGGCGATGCAACGATCGAAGTCGATCTGCCCGCCCTGCACCCTTTCGACCAGGTCCTCGGCCCCGACCACGTCGGCGCCGGCCGCCTTCGCCTCCTCGGCCTTGTCGCCGCGTGCGAACACGGCCACGCGCACGTTGCGTCCCGACCCGTTCGGCAGCGGACACACCCCGCGCACCATCTGGTCGGCGTGGCGCGGGTCAACGCCGAGGTTGATGGCGACCTCGACGGTCTCGTCGAACTTGGCGTTGGCATGGTCCTTGACCAGCTTTACCGCCTCCTCGAGCGAATAGAGCCTGGTGCGCTCGATCCCCTCGCGGGCGGCCTTCATCCGTTTGGCAACGTGCACCATCGTCCTACTCCACGATCTCCAGGCCCATCGACCGGGCCGAGCCCGCGACCTGCTTCATCGCGCCCTCGACGCTCACCGCGTTGAGATCCCTCATCTTTTTCTCGGCGATCTCCCGCACCTGCGCGCTGGTGACACTGCCGATGACGGCGCGCCCCGGCGTCTGGCCGCCCTTCTGCAGACTGGCCGCCTTCTTCAGGAAGAAGCTCACCGGCGGGGTCTTCATTTTGAAGGTGAACGACTTGTCATGGTAGTAGGTGATCTCCACCGGGATCGGCGCGCCTTTTTCCAATTCCTGGCTCTGGGCGTTGAACGCCTTGCAGAACTCCATGATGTTGATGCCGCGCTGGCCGAGTGCCGGCCCGATCGGCGGCGAGGGCGTCGCTGCCCCTGCCGGCACCTGCAACTTCAAGAACCCGGCAATCTTCTTGGCCATCGTCTGTTCCTTGTCTCACCCACGCCGCGACCGGCAAGGAATGGCGTGGTGCGGTCCGCTGGGCGCTCGGCCAGCGCCGCCGACCTCCCACACCGCTTCCAACTCAGAGCTTCTCGACCTGCCCGTACTCGAGCTCCACCGGCGTTGCCCGACCAAAGATTGACACCGCCACCTTGAGCCGCGCCCGCATCTCGTCAACCTCCTCGACCAGGCCGTTGAACGAGGCGAACGGCCCATCGGCCACCCTGACCTGCTCGCCGACCTCGAAGCTCACCGAAGGTTTCGGGCGCTCGACGCCTTCCTGCACCTGCTGCAGAATGCGGCTCGCCTCCGCCTCCGAAATCGCGACCGGCTTGTTGTCGGCGCCGAGGAAGCCGGTCACCTTCGGCGTGTTCTTGATGAGGTGGTAGGCCTCATCGGTCATTGCCATTTTCACCAGCACGTAGCCGGGAAAGAACTTGCGCTCCGCGTCGACCTTACGGCCACGCCTGACCTCGACGACCTTCTCGGTCGGCACCAGGATTTCCTCGAACAGATCGTCCAGGCCGGCGGCATGGGCCTTCTCCTTGATGGAGTCGGCCACCTTGCGCTCAAAATTCGAGTAGGCGTGGACGATGTACCACTTCTTTTCCATTCAGACGCCGCCTGAACTGCCCAGCCGAAGCAATGACGTCACGCCGAGCGATATGACCTGGTCGGCGACGAGGAAGAACATCGCCGCCAGGAAAGCCATGGCAATCACCATGGCGGTTGATATCCCTGTCTCGCGCCGGCTTGGCCAAACGATCTTCGCCGCTTCCGCCCGCACCTGCTGGAGGAACTGCAAAGGATTGAATCTTTCGGCCATTAACGGCTCATGCCTAATCGGCGCGCGAACCAGTGGCTCGCGCGCCGTGCGCTTAGGACGCGTACATAAGGCCTAAACCAGAGATTCTCAAGCCCGACTGTGGGAAAAAATGCCGGTCGAATTGGACATTTTGTGGGCATCCGACGAGGGGCGAGCCGCTGGCAGGGGCAGAGGGACTCGAACCCCCGACCTACGGTTTTGGAGACCGTCGCTCTACCAACTGAGCTATACCCCTAGCGGACGCCACAAATCGGACGCCAGACGTCAGATACCAGCGCCGGTGACGGCGGGCAATCTGTCGTGCGCACTGGAGCGGGTGAAGGGAATCGAACCCTCGTCATCAGCTTGGAAGGCTGTTGCTCTACCATTGAGCTACACCCGCGCGAAGCACACAAATACCAGAAATCGGCGTTCCCGCCTCGTCCAGCCCTGGCCGACGGCATGCGAGGTCCGGCGCCAAGGCTGGTGGGGGAGGTAGGACTCGAACCTACGAAGGCGTTCGCCAGCGGATTTACAGTCCGCCCCCTTTGCCGCTCGGGACACTCCCCCTGACGTCGTCCGCACCATGGCGCACGCGCCGCGGCGGTCTTATGGCGAGCGTCGCGGTCATGTCAACGCGAGCGCGACAGCGATTGCCGGCGGCCACCCCGCCGGGCCGCTGCGATTGTCGCTGGTTCGACCGCGGCCTATAAGCCCGCGATGACTCGCCCCGACCGCCCGTTTCGACCCACAGCTCGCCGCGACCGGAGAAAGTTTGCTCCGCGCTCGCCGGCCGAACGGCGTCCCGAGACGGTGTGGATCTACGGCATCCATCCGGCGCTCGCCGCGCTCGCCAACCCGCGGCGCGACATCCGCCGCATCGTCGCCACCGACAACGCGCTCACCCGGCTCGCCGCCGCCGGCGCCACCTTCGCCATCGCGCCGGAGAAGTCCACCCCGCGCAACCTCGATCGCCTGCTCGGCGGCGAAGCGGTCCACCAGGGCATCGCCATCGAAACGGCGCCGCTGCCGACGATCTCCCTCGCCGACATCTCCGCGCCACGTCTGATTGTCGTTCTCGACCAGGTCACCGACCCGCACAACGTCGGGGCGATCCTGCGCTCCGCCGCCGCATTCGCCGCCGACGCAGTAATCGTCACCGGCCGCCACGCCCCGGTCGAAAGCGGCACGCTGGCCAAGGCGGCCTCCGGCGCACTCGACCGCATCGCCTGGATTGCGGTCGCCAATCTCG
Source organism: uncultured Bauldia sp. (assembly GCA_964610725.1). Taxonomy (GTDB): domain Bacteria; phylum Pseudomonadota; class Alphaproteobacteria; order Rhizobiales; family Kaistiaceae; genus JBBDMC01. Next base: position 4,753 of record CAZSWL010000114.1, on the reverse strand, counting down.
CCCGTGCCCTTGCCGAAATCGGCACCATGGGCTTCACCCGCATCGGCCTCGACAGCGCAGCGGAGACGCCCCTCGAAGGCGCCCTCACCGGCAACCGCATCGCGCTGGTGCTGGGCGCGGAAGGAAAAGGGTTGCGCCGGCTGACCCGCGAAACCTGCGACGCCGTCGCCCGCCTCCCGGTGCCCGGCGCCCTTGCGAGCCTCAATGTGTCCAACGCGGCGGTGCTTGCGCTCCATCTGGCGCGCGCGCACCTCGATCGACCTAGCTGAGGAAACGGTCGTCGAACGGCGCCGTCACCGCGTCGCCGCCATCGCCGGCGACGCGCAGAACGCCGTCGCCCGCTTCGACCGCATTCACCTTTGTCCATTGCGGCGGCAGCGCCAACGCCGCGAGCACGTGCCGTACCGACACCGAGCCCGCCGGAACGAGCGTGAGTGCCGTCGGGATGCCGGCTTCCGACAGCGGATTCGGCGCGATCGAGGCGGCGTGGCCGTAGGAGGAGTAGGCGCGCCCTTCCTCGATGCCGAGCACGCCGCGGTGGCGACCGTTCCACGGCGGGTAGAAGCGGCCGCCGTTGCTGAACCACAGGAAGGTGACCGGATAGTCGGCCGGGTTCTTCAGGCTGAGCAGCATGTCGCCCGCCCCCCGCCTCATCGCCGCCGCCCATCCGAGCGCGGCGCCGCGAGCCTCCACGAGCATGACGAAATCCTCGTGCCTCTCCGCCACCGGATAGCGGTGCAGGTCGACGGTGGTGCCGTCGGCGAGCGGCAGCTTCGCAAGATCGGTGAACCGCTTGTCGCGGGCGAACAGGGAACGGCCGCGCGCCGGGTCGCTCTCCTGCGGCGTGCGCGGCAATTCCCCGAACGCCTTGGCCGAGAACGACAGCCGGCCGGGTTGGTCGAAGTGGGTCATAGCGTGGCTGGCGACCGACACCGCGCCCTCGCCGCCTGCAAAGACGTGGCGCAGATAAACGAACGGCTGTCCGTCGCGCAGCGTGATTTCCTTGATGAGGCGCGCGCCCATGACTCGCTTCTCGAGTTCGAGCCGCGTCACCACCGCGCCCGCCTGTCGCTCCTCGCCGACAGGGCGCCAGGCCGAGTTGGCCGGCCAGCCGTGAGGCGGGGCCGGCTCCACGTCGCTGGCGGTGAACGGGGCGCAGCAGAAGTCACCCGAGAGGTACTTGAGATTGGCCGGTATCGACGGGTCCTCGATGATCGCCTTTTCCTCGACCCACGGCGCGGTGTGGAGGGGGGCGAGGCGCCGCCCCGACTGTTCGACCGCGAACGAGCGGATGTGGCCGACCGCCAGATCGACCACCAGCTTGACGCCGACGGCCGTCACCTCGTGGAAACGTTCTGCCATTGCGCCCTCCCCGACGTGCGCCGATCTTATGCTGCGTCCCGGCTTGTCGCCACCACGGACGGCTGGTACCCCTCTCCTCGCGCCGGCATAGCTCAGTCGGTAGAGCACCTGATTTGTAATCAGGGGGTCGCGGGTTCGAATCCTGCTGCCGGCACCAAGCGAGACGACCCTTGCGCAACGCCGGCGGTCCTGTGCGGATCGGCGGGTACGGCGCCTGCTGCAAATCGTTAAAACTTGAATCGAATCGCGCCGCACGGTTGCGCCGTTCTTTTACGCGCGTCGGTTAATACGGCCGTCGGGTCATCCCGATTTCGGCCCGAAACGCGCGTTTTCGAGGGAGAGCACCGTGCCGGCAACAGCAACAATGACGCCCACCGGCGACCCGTATGTCGACGGCGTTCTCAGCGGCGTCAAGTGGGCCGTCAACTCGTTCACCTACAGCTTTCCGACCAGTGCCTCCGACTACGGCAGCAATTACGGCAACGGCGAGCCGTCCGACAATTTCCACGCATTCAACGCCACCCAGCAGGCGGCCGTCACCACGGTCCTCGACATGTATTCGGGGGTGGCCAACGTCACCTTCACCGAGGTCGCCGAAACCACGTCGACCCATGCCGACCTGCGCTACGCCTCGTCGGACGCGCCGAGCACCGCCTGGGCGTACTACCCGACGACCCTCGCCGAGGGTGGCGACGCCTGGTTCAACTATTCGACGGGCTGGTACTCCAACCCGGTGATGGGCAACTACGCGTGGACCTCGATCATCCACGAGACCGGCCACGCCATGGGGCTCAAGCACCCGCACGACACCTCCGGCATCTTCGGCCCGATGCCGGTCGATCACGACTCGCTCGAATACTCGGTGATGAGCTACCGCTCGTACGTCGGCGCCTCGACCACCACCGGCTACACCAACGCCTCCGACAGCTTCCCGCAGACGCTGATGATGTACGACATCGCCGCGTTGCAGGCCGAGTACGGGGCCAACTATTCGACCAACAGCGGCGACACCGTCTACACGTGGAACCCATTGACCGGACAGGAGTCGATCAACGGCGTCGCCCAGACAATGCCCGTCGGCAACAAGATCTTCATGACCGTGTGGGATGGCGGCGGCAACGACACCTACGACTTCTCCAATTACACCACCAACCTCAACGTCGACCTGCAGCCGGGCGACTGGACGACCGCTTCGCAGACCCAACTCGCCTACCTCGGCAGCGGTCACTACGCAGCCGGCAACATCGCCAATTCGCTGCTCTACCAGGACAACCCGGCCTCGCTGATCGAGAACGCCATCGGCGGCTCCGGCAGTGACACGATCGTCGGCAATTCGGCCGACAACCACCTGACGGGCGGCGGCGGCAACGACAGCCTCGACGGCGAGGGCGGTACCAATACCGCGGTTTATTCCGGCGCCAGCACCGACTACCTCGTCGTGCAGAACCTCGATGGCACCTGGACGGTAACCGACCTGCGCCTCGGCAGCCCCGACGGTATCGACACCCTCGCCAACATCCAGTTCCTGCAGTTCGGCGATCAGGTGGTGGCGATCGGCGATGTCGACCCGCCGGCCAACCGCGCGCCGGCAGCTTCCAACGACACCTACCAGGTCACCGCCGGAAACGCGCTCGACGTTGCGGCAAGTGCCGGCGTCCTCGCCAATGACAGCGATCCCGATGGCGATCAGCTTTCCGCCGTTCTGGTCAGCGCACCGAACCACGGGTCGCTCACCCTCAACGACGACGGCTCGTTCGATTTCACCCCCACCGCCGGCTTCACCGGCACCGACAGCTTCACTTATCAGGCCAGCGACGGCACCACCGATTCCGGCACGGCGACGGTGACGATCGATGTCCAGCCGCCGCCCAACGATCCACCGGTGGCGGTCGACGACAGCTACTCGACGGCCAGGGGCACCAAGCTCACGGTCACCGCCACCGACGGCGTCCTCGCCAACGACAGCGACGCCAACGGCGATCACCTGACCGCCGTACTGGTCAGCGGGCCAAGCCGCGGCCAGGGAAGTCTGACCCTCAACCCCGACGGCTCGTTCGTATACACGCCGGGTCGCAGGTTCGCCGGCACCGCCACCTTCACATACGAGGTCAGCGACGGCCACACCTACTCTTCGGAGGCCACCGTCACGATCACGGTCGCATCGTCGTCCGGCGGGGGTGGCGGAGGTCACAGAGGTTCGCGCTCCGGCGGCGGCGGAGGCGGCGGAGGCGGAGTTCTTCACGGACGGGTCCGTCTCGGCCACGGCTCGTCCGTCGGCGATGCCCATGCCCCCGATATGGCCGACGACCAGTTGCCGGCGCCGGCCGGCAACGGCTGGGCGACGCGACAGCCGCATTGGTGGAGCGACGCGATCGATCATCAACTGGTCGATCTCGCCGGATTGCCCGACCACCACCCCGTGTTCCACGGCGGCCTGGCATGACGGCGATCGAGGCGGCCAGGAGAAGCGAGCAAGGCGATGGTTGACTGGACCGCCATAGATCAGTGGGAGCGCTGCGTCGACATGGCCCGGCCGGGGATCATCTTCGAGGTCCGCAACGCCGACGGGCTGAGCATGTTCACCCCCTGCGTCATCCCGTTGCCTCAGGTACCGTTCGACTGGAAATCGCCGGCGGTGGAATTTCGCCCGGTGCCGCAGGCGCCGCCACAGCACTCCACGCCGCTGCCCAGGGCGAACGGCTGATCGGCCAAGGCAAGCGGCACCGGACCCGGGGGTCCGCCGGGCCCTTCGGTTTCGCCGTTCCTTAACCGATCCGGTGGTATGCCCCCGGGTGGCCCTGGAACGGGGAACGGCAGAGGTGCCTCGGCAGCCGAGATCGGAAGAGATGGCGCGTGCCCTTGCGGCGTGCCGCTCCTATTTCGTCAGCGCTGCCGTCTTCAGCCTGGCCATCAATCTGCTCTACCTCGCCTCGCCCCTCTACCTGCTGCAGATCTACGACCGCGTCATCGCCAGCGGCAGCATCGTCACCCTCGTCATGCTGACCATCATGCTGCTCGGCGCCCTTGCCGCGCTGGCCGGACTTGACGCGGTGCGCGCCCGGGTGCTTGCTCGCGCCAGCCTCCGTCTCGATCGCCAGCTCTCCGGCCGCCTCGTCGCCGCGGCCATCGAGGCGTCCGGCGGCGCCGCCGCGCGCAGCCAGCTCCTGCGCGATTTCGATACGTTCCGCCAATACGTTACCGGCAACGGCGTTCACGCCCTCTTCGACCTGCCGTGGGCGCCGCTCTACATCGCGGTTATCTTCCTGCTGCATCCCCTGCTCGGTACCTTCGCGCTCGCCTCGGCGGTGGTCCTGGTCGCCATGGCGCTCACCAACCAATGGCTGGTGCAGCGCCCGCTCGGCGAGGCGAATGCCGCGGCTGCGCGCGCCTA
>CAZSWL010000113.1:0-3734 GCA_964610725.1 uncultured Bauldia sp. | reverse complement strand
CGACCGAATCGTCGCCGCGCAGGATGCAGCTCGGATATTTCCAAGTGATTGCCGAGCCGGTCTCGACCTGGGTCCACGAAATCTTGGAGCGGTCGCCGCGGCAGTCGCCGCGCTTGGTGACGAAGTTGTAGATGCCGCCCTTGCCCTCGGCGTCGCCCGGATACCAGTTCTGCACCGTCGAGTACTTGATCTCGGCGTCTTCGAGGGCGATCAGCTCGACGACTGCGGCATGGAGCTGGTTCTCGTCGCGCATCGGCGCGGTGCAGCCTTCCAGATAGGAGACGTAGGCGCCCTTCTCGGCGATGATCAGCGTGCGCTCGAACTGGCCGGTGTTCTTCTCGTTGATGCGGAAGTAGGTCGACAGCTCCATCGGGCAGCGCACCCCCTCCGGCACGAAGACGAACGAGCCGTCGGAGAACACCGCCGAGTTGAGCGTGGCGTAGAAATTGTCGGTGATCGGCACGACCGTGCCGAGGTATTTGCGGACGATCTCCGGGTGCTCGCGGATCGCCTCGGAGATCGAGCAGAAGATAACGCCGGCCTTGGCCAGCTCCTCCTTGAAGGTGGTCACCACCGAGACCGAATCGAACACCGCGTCGACCGCCACCCTCGCGCCCTCGACGCCGGCCAGTACCTCGCGCTCCTTCAGCGGCACGCCGAGCTTCTCGTACATGGCGAGCAGCTCGGGATCGACCTCGTCGAGGCTCTTCGGCGCCGCTTTTTGCTTGGGCGCGGCGTAGTAATAGATGTTGTCGAAGTCGATCTTGGGGTAGGTGACCTTGGCCCAGGTCGGCTCGCTGAGCGTCAGCCAGCGCCGGTAGGCGGCAAGCCGCCACTCCAGCATCCACTCCGGCTCGCCCTTCTTGGCCGAGATGAAACGGACGGTGTCCTCGGAGAGGCCCTTCGGGGCCTTCTCTTCCTCGATGTTCGTGGTGAAACCGTATTTGTACTGGTCGACGTCGATCCGACGAACGGTATCGACCGTCTCGCGAACGGCAGGCATTTCTCACTCCATCCACAGCGGTTTCAAGGACCGCGGGCCGAGCATTGGCAGCCTCGTCAGGCCGCCCGAAACTCCCCCGGCGACACGCGACTTAACACGGTTCGCCAAGCGTTTGCGAACAAATCTATGTCTCGCCGGGCGGAATGCCACCCCAGGCTGATGCGGATCGCGGAGCGCGTCAGCTCGGCGGGAACGCCCATGGCGGCGAGCACGTGGCTCGGTGCCACCTTGCCCGACGAACAGGCGGCGCCCGACGACACCGCCACCCCGGCGAGGTCGAGCGCGATCACCAGCGTCTCGGCCGGGACCCCGGCCACGGCGAAACACAAGGTCTGCGGCAGCCGGTCGACGCCGGCGGAAAACACCCTCGCCCGGTCGTCGGCGGCAACGATGGCGGCGATCTCGTCCCGCCAGCCGGCCCATACGGCGGCCTTTGCCAGCTCTTCGCGGGCAGTGGTCGCCGCCGACCCGAAGCCGGCAATGCCGGCGGCGTTCTCGGTGCCGCCGCGCAGGCGCAGCTCATGCCCGCCGCCGGCCAGCAGCGGGGCGAAGCGCAGCTCTTGCGTTGTCCTGACGATGGCACCCACGCCTTGCGGGCCGCCGATCTTGTGGGCCGACAGCGTGAGCACGTCGACGCCGAGCTCACCGATATCGATGTCGATGCGCCCGGCCGCCTGCACGGCGTCGGTGTGGACGATGGCGCCGGCCTGGTGGGCGATCGCGGCGACCTCCGCCACCGGCTGGATAGCGCCGGTCTCGTTGTTGGCGAGCATGACCGACACCAGCGCGCGGCCGCCGGCTTCGGCGAGGAGGCGGCGCAGCGCGCGGAGATCGACGATCCCCTCCTCGTCGACCGGAATGATCCGCACCCGCTCGGCCGGGAAGCGCCCGCCGGCCAGTACCGACGGGTGCTCGCTCGCGCCGACCAGCAGCACGTCGGTCGTCCACGGCTTGCCGTCGCGCGTCCAGTCGGGGGTGAGCACCGTGTTGTTGGCCTCGGTCGCGCCGCTGGTGAAGGTGACCAGCCCGGCGGCGCCGCCGACAAGCGCGGCCACTGCCTCGCGCGCGGCCTCGATGCGTGCCCGTGCCGCCCGCCCCTCGGCATGGACCGAGGAGGCGTTGCCGGTCGCCGCCAGCGCGTCGTTCATGACCGCGCGCGCCTCAGGTCGCAACGGTGCGGTGGCGTTGTAGTCGAGATAGGTGCGCATCCTGCGGTCTCGGGTCGGAACCGTGTTCTGTCTCAATCAATGTAGGCACCGGCACCATTCCCGGCCACCGCACCGGCGCGTTGTCCGTCCGTCCCTTGCGCCGGCGCTTTCGTGCACCGAGACACAGATCCGCTGGTCAGGCTGTGGCGCGTCTGCCACAGTTGTCGGCCAACTTTCCCGCCTGGCTTGCTTTCCGCAAAAAGCAATTGAGCAAGGTTAATATTCAGTTATTCCTTTTTCATAATGTAAAAGCCAGCGTCGGGGTGACGCGGACGATTTGGGGGCCCGACGAAATGGGGGAGATCGCATGAGAAGAGCGGGGAGGCGGCTGCTTCCGGCCGCCGTCGGGCTGATGGCTTCGGTCTTGCTGCCGGCGGCGGCGTGGTCCACGGAAGGTTATTTCCAGCTCGGCTTCAGTCCGGTGCAGAACGCGCTCGGGGGCGCGGGCGTGGCCAATTCCGAAGACGCCATGTCGATGGCGCTCAACCCGGCCGGTCTGCTAGGCATCGGCCAGCAGTTCCAGATTGGCGTCGGGCTGTTCATGCCCTATCGCGGCTACACGGCGACGAACGTCGGCTTCGTCGCGCCGGGCGGCGGCGGATCGGGCACGATCGACAGTTCCAACAACCTGTTCCCCATGCCCAATGCGGCCTACAGCCGGCCGATCGACGCGGACTCCGCGTTCGGCATCGTGCTCTACGGCAACGGCGGCATGAACACGACGTACAACAACGTCGCCAATGCCAGCTGTCCGGTGCCGGGCGGCCCGGGCGGTGTGTTCTGCGGCGGCGATGCCGGCGTCGACCTGATCCAGGCCTTCCTGTCGGTCGACTATGCCAGGCGGTTTGGCAACGTCTCCTTCGGCATTGCGCCGACATTCGCCGTTCAGCGCTTCGCGGCCAAGGGCCTCGCGGGTTTCACGACCTTCTCGGCCGATCCGACCAACATGACCAACAACGGCTACGACTGGTCGTTCGGCGGCGGCCTGCGCGCCGGCCTCGAAATCGATCTGACGAAGCAGCTTCGTCTCGGCGTTTCCGGCCAGACGAAGATGTGGATGACGAAGTTCGACAAGTATGCCGGTCTCTTCGCTGACCAGGGCGATTTCGACATCCCGGCGGCCGTCACCGCCGGCCTCGCCTATGACATCATGCCGCAACTGACCGTCATGGCCGACTTCCAGCACATCTTCTACAGCGGCGTCGGCGCGGTTTCGAATTCTTCGAGCGTGCCGCTGCCGTTCGGTTCGACCGGCGGCCCCGGCTTCGGCTGGCATGACGTCAATGTCTACAAGCTCGGCGTCGAATATCGGGCGAACGAGATGTGGACGCTGCGCGCCGGCTACGCCTACAGCGATAATCCGGTCCAGCCGGCCGACGTCATGCTCAACATCCTGGCGCCGGGTGTCGTCACCAACCACTTCACGGCGGGCGCGACCTACAAGATGTCCAAGAAGCACTCGCTCGACTTCGCCTTCGTCTACGCGCCGGAGAGCACGGTGACGGGCGCGCTCGCGCCTGGCG
>CAZSWL010000112.1:0-4943 GCA_964610725.1 uncultured Bauldia sp. | reverse complement strand
GCACTCCAGCACCTCGAAGCGGTTGGCCGGCACCAGCAGCGCCTCGGACGGCTCGTCGAGGCGATGGTTGGCGCGGCCGATGCGTTGCGCCAGCCGGCTCGCCCCTTTCGGCGCGCCGACGTGGATGACGAGGTCGACGTCGCCCCAGTCGACGCCGAGATCAAGCGTCGAGGTGCACACCACCGCCCTGAGCCTGCCGGCCGCCATCGCCGCCTCGACCTTGCGTCGCTGACCGGCGTCGAGCGAGCCGTGATGGAGGGCGATCGCCAGCCCGTCGCGGTTCATCCGCCACAGCTCCTGGAAGATCAGCTCGGCCTGGCTGCGGGTGTTGACGAAGACGAGTGCCATCTTGTGGGCGGCGATCGCGGCATAGACGTCGGCGAGGGCGTAGCGGGCCGAATGCCCCGACCACGGCACCCGCTGCTGCGACTCCAGGATCGCGATCTCGGGCTTGGCGCCACCCTCGACAGTGACCAGGTCGGCGCGACGGGCGGCTGGCGCTGCCTGCCCGACCAGCCATGCCGCCAGCGCGTCGGGATCAGCCACCGTGGCCGATAGCCCGATCGCCTTCAGTTTCGGCGCGAGCCGCCTCAGCCGGGCGAGATCGAGCGACAGGAGGTCGCCGCGCTTGTTGGTGACCAGCGCGTGCAGCTCGTCGAGGATGACCGTGTCGAGGTCGGCGAAGAAGCGGCCGGCGTCGGGCGCCGACAGGAGCAGCGCCGCCTGCTCCGGCGTGGTGAGCAGAATGTCGGGCGGGCTCAGCTTCTGGCGGCGGCGCTTGTGCACCGAGGTGTCGCCGGTGCGCGTCTCCAGCCGCACCGATAGTCCCATCTCGGCGACCGGTGTCGACAGGTTGCGGGCGATGTCGACGGCGAGCGCCTTCAGGGGCGAGACGTAGAGGGTATGAATGCCGCGGCCGCCGACGGGAGCCTTTTGCGGCCGCTCATGGAGGGCGATCAGGCTTGGCAGGAAACCGGCGAGCGTCTTGCCCGCCCCGGTCGGCGCGATCAGCAGCACCGAGCGCCCTCGCCTCGCCTTTGCCAGCAGATCGACCTGATGCGGCCGTGGCGCCCAGCCGCGCGCCGCGAACCATGCCGCGAACGGCTCGGGCAGTAGGCGGGCGTCGATGGTCGCAACGGCGGCGGTCACCGGGCGAGAGGTAGCGTCGGTAGCCCTGCCCTGTCCACCGCGCCCCCTCGCCGCTGGCCTTGCGGCCGCGTCAGGCGCATAAACGGCCGCCCCGCCGCCCGAACCCCGAAACCGCGATGAAACCTCGCCACGTCGCCCTTGCGGTTGCAGTCGCATTTTTCTGGGGCCTCAACTTCGTCTTCGTCCGGCTGGCGCTCGCCGACTTTCCGCCGCTTCTTCTCGCCGCGCTGCGCTTCCTCATCGCCGCGTTGCCCGCGATCTTTCTGCCACGGCCGCCGGTCCCGTGGCGGAGGCTGATCGCCCTGGGCGGCACGCTGTTCGTCGGACAATTCGCCTTTCTCTTCCCCGCCATGGCGGTCGGCATGCCGCCCGGCCTCGCCTCGATCGCTCTCCAGGTCCAGGCCTTCCTCACCATCCTCATCGCCGCGGTGGTGCTCGGCGAGGCTCCCAACCGCCGCCAGATCGCCGGCGCCGTGGTCGCCTTCGCCGGCCTCGTCCTGGTCGGCAGCACCGTCGGCACCAATGGGGTGACGCTCGCCGGCTTCATCCTGCTGCTCGGCGCGGCGCTTTGCTGGGCAAGCGGCAATGTGCTGCTGCGCCGTGTCGGCGCCGTCGACACGATGTCGCTGATGTCGTGGCTGAGCATCGTGCCGATCATGCCGCTCCTGCTGCTGTCCCTCGTCGTGGAAGGGCCGACGCGGATCGCCGGCGCCGTCGGCGGCGCATCGTGGCTCGGCTTGCTGTCGCTCCTTTACATGGCGCTTGTCTCCACCACCTTCTGCTACGCCGGCTGGGGACATCTCTTGAAGCTCTATCCGGCGGCGACCGCGGCGCCGTTCGCGCTACTGGTGCCGGTGTCGGGCACCCTGTCGGCGGCGCTTGTTCTCGGCGAGTCATTTGGCCTGGCGCGCCTCGCCGGCATGGTGCTGATCTTCGCCGGCCTCGGCATCCTGGCGCTCCGCCTCGGCCGCAGGCGCGAACCGGAGCCGGGCCTCCCCGACGCCGCCTGAGGCACTATCTTCGCTCGCGCCATGCGCCCTCGCGACCTCCTCACCCCGACCGCCGCGGGCCTCCATTCGCCGCCCGGCGACTTCCACATCGACCCGACGCGGCCGGTGAAGCGCGCCCTCATCACCCACGGCCACGCCGACCATGCCCGCGCCGGCCATGGAGCGGTGCTCGCCACGCCGGAGACGCTGAAGATCATGGCGGCACGCTACGGCGACGGTTTCGCCGGCACGACGCAGGCGGTCGCCCTCGGCGAGACCATCACCATCGGCGGGACGCAGGTGACCTTCCATCCCGCCGGGCACGTGCTCGGCTCGGCCCAGATCGCGGTCGAAGCGGGCGGGCTCCGCATCGTCGCTTCCGGCGACTACAAGCGCCGCGCCGACCCGACCTGCCTGCCGTTCGTGCCGGTTCCCTGCGACATCTTCATCACCGAGGCGACGTTCGCCCTGCCGGTCTTCCGTCACCCGCCGGCCGCAGGTGAGATCGCGCGGCTGATCCGATCCCTCGGCCAGTTCCCCGAGCGCGCCCATCTGGTCGGCGCCTACTCGCTCGGCAAGGCGCAACGCGTCATCCGCATGCTGCGCGACGCCGGCTACGACCGCACGATCTATCTGCACGGGTCGATGGAGAAGCTCTGCCGCCTCTACGAGGCGGAAGGCATCGCCCTGGGACCGCTTGCCCCGGCGACCCTCAAGGCCGGCGCCAAGGGCGACTTCGCCGGTGCCGTCGTCGTCTGCCCGCCGACGGAGATCGCCGAGCGCTGGGCGCGCCGCTTCCCCGAGCCGGTGGCGTCACTCGCGTCCGGCTGGATGCGTATCCGCCAGCGCGCCAGGCAGGCGAACGTCGAACTCCCTCTGATCATCTCGGACCACGCCGATTGGGACGAGCTGACCGCCACCATCGCCGAGCTCAGTCCGCAGGAGGTGTGGGTCACCCACGGCCGCGAGGAGGCACTCACCCGCTGGTGCGAGCTGAACGGCATCCTCGCCAAGCCCCTGCACATGGTCGGCTACGAGGAGAACGACGGGGAATGATGCGGACGCCGGCCGGGAGCCGCCGAGCGGGCCCCTGCTCGGGCAAGTTGCTTATCGGTTGACGACGATCACGCCTTGCTTCCCGCCTCGGCGCAAAGGCCCTATGCTCGCGCCGTGTTTGCGCCCCAGACGGGGCTTTCGGGAGAATGTCACAATGCGCAACCGATTTCGTGCAGGTCTCGTCGCTCTGACCGCTCTGGTGGGGCTCACCCTGTCCTCCGCCGCCTTTGCCGCCAGCGGCACCGTCTCGATCACGGTGGTCAAGGCGGGCTGGTTCATCGGAGGGGCCGGCGGCAGCGGCACTCTGACCTTCCACGGCCGCCACTATCCGCTGGCGATCAGCGGTCTCAGCGCCGGGCTGGTGTTCGGTGCCGCGAAGACGATGTTCTACGGGACGGTGCGTCACATCCATCGGGCATCGGACATCGCCGGGGTCTATGGCGCCGGCGGAGCGGGCGCCGTGGCGGGAACGGCTGGCGTGAGCACGGTCGTGCTCACCAACGGCAAGGGCGCGGTCCTGCGGCTGCAAGGCCGCCAGGTCGGCTTGATGCTCAATGTCGACCTCAGCGGAATGGCGATTTCGTTGAAGTAGCCGCGAAAGCGACGGCGCCTCGAAAGGCTGTCGGACGCGACCGAAACGGACTTGATGACGACGGCGTCGCGAAGCCGCGCCCTCGTTTGCTTGTTCATCTTGCCTAAAGCGCCCTGAACATCACCAGGGCATCCACGTAGCCCGACTTCGGATGGTGAAACGCCAGCGGCAACCTGCCGACCACGTCGAAGCCAAGGGACTTCCACAGATCGATCGCGCGCTCGTTGGTCGCGACGACCAGGTTGAATTGCATGGCGCGGAAGCCGTGAGCGCGGGCATAGTCGAGCGAATGCAGGCACATGCGCCGGCCGACGCCGCGGCCGCGGGCAGCGGCGTCGGTCACGTAGCCGCAATTGGCCACGTGGGCGCCGCCGCCGGCCTGATTGGGGCGAATGTAGTAGGTTCCCACCACGCGATCGCCTTCGACGGCGACGAAGGTGGTGCGATCCGGCCCCAGCCAGTAGGCGATCGCATCCGCCTCGCTCATCTCCGGCGGCAGCCCGTAGGTCTCGCCCGCCCGGATCGTCGGCCCGATGATCGACCAGATGGCGGCTGCGTCGGCACTGGTTGCCGGCCTGATCAGCATGACGTGTCCCCGCGCCGCCCGGCCGGAGGAAGGTTGACCGAAGGCTCCGGCCGGCGGCAACTTCGATCCTAGCCCAACCGGCCGAAGCCGGCCGCGCCAACCTGCTGCGGTGGGATTTGCGGAGTGATTTTCGCGGCGAGCACGACGAGCGACTACGAGGCCTTCGCCCGCGTCGTGCGCGACTACGTCGACTGGTGCCGCTGGCGCTACCGAACCGACGCGTGGTTTGTCGATCAGGTGCTCAGCCACCAGTCGCTCGATCGCGAACTGCAGGACCTGTCTTCGTCCTACGGACCGCCGAACGGCAAGACATTCCTTGCCCGCGACGGAGACGAGGTCTGCGGCGGTGTCGCCTATCGCAGGCTGAGCAACGACATCTGCGAGATGAAGCGCCTGTTCGTGTTCGATCGCTTCCAGGGCAAGGGCTACGGTCGCCGGTTGTGTCAGGCGCTCATCGCGGCGGCCAAGGACGAGGGCTACAAGCTGATGCGCCTCGACACGGCAAACCTGCTGAGCGAGGCGATCGCGTTGTACGAATCCCTCGGGTTCAGGCGCTGCGCCTCTTACATCG
>CAZSWL010000111.1:0-12981 GCA_964610725.1 uncultured Bauldia sp. | reverse complement strand
TGATCTGGCTCGACCGGCTGCCACTCAAGCCGCGCTTCACCGACATCATGGATTATCCGCTCGGTCTTTGCCTCGGCATCGGCATTTTCCAGTGCCTGTCGCTCATTCCCGGCGTCTCGCGTTCGGGAGCGACGATCGCCGGCGCTTTGTTGATGGGTACCGACAAGCGTTCGGCAGCCGAGTATTCATTCTTCCTGGCCATGCCGACCATGGCCGGAGCGTTTGCCTACGACCTTTACCAGAACATCGATGCCCTCGATCTCAGCGCGGGGATCGTTATCGCCATCGGCTTCGTCGTCGCCTTCCTGTCGGCGGTTGTCGTCGTCAGGGGCTTCCTCGACTTCGTTAGCCACCACGGATTTGCGCTCTTCGGCTGGTGGCGGATCGCGGTCGGCGCCGCCGGCCTGGCGGCGGTGTTCCTGTTCGGCGTCAACGGGACCAGCAGCTCCCACGCTGCCTTACGTGGCTCGCTGGCGCTGGAATTGGCCGCGCGGGCGGAAACGGGCGAGATAGGAGGGCAGAATGGCGGCCAGGCTGACCGGTTCGATGCCCAGACCTTGCAAGGTGCGGCCCTCGGCCTCCGCCGCCGATGACACGACATTGTCGATCTTCAACTGGCGCACCTGATCGACGGTGAGCAGCTGCCCGGGCAGCATTTGCAGAACCGCGCCGCCCATCGTTGCCAGCCACCAGGGAAGCGGCAGCAGCAACCGGCGCCGATCGATGTGGTGCAATATCGCCTCGAGGCACTGGCGGAAGGTTTTCACCTCGGGACCGCCAAGCTCATAGGTACCGCCGCCCGTCACTTTGCCTTCGACCGCGTCGGCGATCGCAGCGGCGACATCGCCGACGAAGACCGGCTGGAAGCGTGTGTGACCGCCGCCGAACAACGGCAGCGCCGGCAGCAAACGGGCGAGACCGGCGAAGCGATTGAAAAAGTGATCCTCGGGTCCGAACTGAAGCGAGGGTCTGAACACGACGGCTCCGGGCATCGTCTCCAGCACAGCCGTCTCGCCCGCCGCCTTGGAGCGCGCAAAGACTGACGGCGACGCCGCATCGGCACCGATCGCCGACACATGCACGAGGCGGCCAACACCCGCCTCGCGCGCAGCTTCCGCGACCGCCCGAGCACCCGCGACGTTGACGGTGTCGAAACGCTGCTGTCCGCTCTCGGCAAGAACGGCACACAGGTTGACGACCGCGTCGGCATCGACCACGGCGCGATCGATCGACCAGCGGTAGCGGACGTTGGCCTGAATGGGCTGCACCCAGCCGACATCGCCGAGCGGCCGTAGGTGGCCGGCAAGATCCGGCCGACGCACGGCCACCCGCACACGCCAGCGCTGCTTCGACAGTGCCCGCACCACGTGGCGACCAACAAAGCCGGAACCACCGAAGACTGTAACCAGCCCCTTGTCGGCCAAGGCGATCGGCATTCGTGCCCTCCACTGATCGGCTTGCGCCAGCCGCGTCGGTGGGTCTCATATCGATTGCCGCGGCGGCTGTACAGACTCGCGCCCCGTCGTGGCGTTGACAAGGGTGCGGGGCGTCCTTAGGTATCGCGCCCCAAGCCCAGGTGGCGGAATTGGTAGACGCGCACGGTTCAGGTCCGTGTGGTGCAAGCCGTGGAGGTTCGAGTCCTCTCCTGGGCACCAGGGTTTCCGTTCCGCGGCAGGTTCTTGGCCAATTGTGCCACGCGGTAGCCTGGTAGAGGCGCGGCATTCGCGGCCCGGGGCGCGATCGCAATTGGCGATCCGCCGGTTCGCGTGCCGCGGCGGCTCAAACTCTTAATGATTTCAACCTATGACGGCGACGATGACGATCCGGTTCCACAAGGGCGACCTGCCCGATCTAGAGCGTTACACTGGATCGGTGGCGATAGACGCCGAAACACAGGGGCTCAACCCCCACCGCGACCGGCTTTGCCTCGTTCAACTGTCACCCGGCGATGGTAGCGCCGATATCGTGCAAATCATGGCCGGCCAGCACGCTGCGCCCAACATCGCCAGGCTGCTCGCTGATCCCTCGCTGCTGAAAATCTTCCATTTCGCCCGTTTCGATCTCGCCGTGCTCGCTCACGCTTTTGGCGTCATGGCGCAACCCATCTTCTGCACCAAGATTGCCTCGCGTCTCACCCGCACCTACACCGACCGTCACGGGCTGAAGGATCTTGCCAAGGAACTCCTCGACGTCGATTTGTCCAAGCAGCAGCAGAGTTCGGATTGGGCAGCCGAGACCCTCAGCCAGGCGCAGCTCGCGTACGCGGCTTCCGATGTCGTTCATCTCCACGCCCTCAAAGAGATCCTGCAAGCCCGCCTTGCGCGCGAGGGACGCAAGGAACTCGCCGAAGCCTGCTTTGCCTTCCTTCCGGCGAGGGTTCATCTTGACCTCGCGGGATGGGGCGAGGAGGACATTTTTGCCCACTAGCACGCGTCGACGCCGGCCGGCTGGCATTTGCGGTCCGGTCGTCTTGTCGCCACAATAGCTGGCCGATGTCGTAGTCGCGGACGCACAGCATGATCGATCATCGCGACGGGACTGTTCTCAAGCCACAGAGCCACTGGGCGCCGAGCCGGCGGATTCACTACGATCCCGACCGTGCCCGCGGCGAGGACGCCTTTCGCGTCGCCGAGCGCCACAGCCGCCTGGTGCGGAGCCTCAAATATGCCCTGCCGATCGCCGCACTGGCCGCCGCCGGTCTATTCTGGGGCACGATCCATTTTCTGCCCGGCGATCTTGCCACCGTCGTGTCGCTGGCGAGCATCGACACCCACAACAACAGCGTCATCATGGACAAGCCGCGCATCTCCGGTTTCCAGGGTACCCGACGCGCCTACGAGCTGAAGGCCGACAGCGCGGTCCAAAGCCTCGACGATCCCAAGGTGATGACGTTCAAGGCGATCGATGCCAGCGTCGGTCTCGACGAGGCCGGCACCGCGACGATCGACGCCGCCACCGGCGTCTACGACGGCAACGCCAATACGCTGGCCCTGAAGGACGGCATCAACGTCAAGACCACCACCGGCTATTGGGGCACTTTCCAACAGGCGGTGATCGATCTTGGCGCCGGCAGCGTGGTTTCTTCCCAGCCGGTGGAAATTCACACCAGCGAAGGTACCATCCGCGCGAACGGCATCGAGATCAGCGACCGCGGCAAGCGCATCGCGTTTCGCAACGGGGTGTCGGTGACCTACCTGCCGGCAGGCGCGCTGGCGGCGTCTTCGGAGAAGTGATGACGCGCGTGGGCGCGACGGCTTGGCTGGCCGCAGCGCTGGTTGCTTTCGCCACCCTGCCGAGCGTCGCCGAGACGGCTGCCGACCTGTTCCAGGGGTTTCAGGCGAAATCGAATGAACCGGTGCAAGTCAACGCCGACGGCCTTGAGGTCTACGAGCAGGGCAAGCAGCGCGTTTCCGTGTTCAGCGGCCACGTCGTCGTCACGCGCGGCGACACTCGCCTCGAGGCCGCCACCGTAACGCTGTATTCCGACATCGCTGCCACCACGGTCGATGCCTTCACCCGCATCGAAGCCGCCGGTGGCGTCTTCGTCAAATCCAAGAACCAGACGCTGAGCGGCAAGACCGCGGTGGTCAACATGGACACGCACACCATCACCGTGTCCGGCGGCGTCGTGCTGTCGCAGGGCGGCAACGTGCTGACCGGCAGCCAGCTGGTGGTGAATCTAGTCACCGGCAGAGCCCGCATGGAGGGTGGCAAGGTCCGCGGGTTGTTCACGCCATCGAGTTCACCAAAGGTCGGCCAATAGACGCTCGACAGCCGATGCGGGACGGCTAATCTCCCCGCGACCAATGAAAGGTACCGTTTCGGTGGCAACGTCGAGTTATCTTGGCCGCGGCTCGCGTCGATGGCCGGCAAACGGCGCCGCTACCCGACGGATCGGGCAAGACTCTGCAGCGCTGCCGTCGCGTCTGGTCCCCGACGCGGGCGGCCGCGGCTGGCTGGTCGCCAGGGGGCTCGCCAAGGCCTATCGCGGCCGTCCGGTCGTGCACGATACCAGTCTTGCGGTCGCCCGCGGCGAGGCTGTCGGGCTGCTCGGCGCCAACGGGGCCGGCAAGACAACCATATTTTATATGATCACCGGCCTTATCCGTGCCGACCGCGGTGTCATCGAAATCGATGGCCACGACATAACCGGCCTGCCGATGTACCGGCGTGCGCGCCTCGGCATCGGCTATCTGCCCCAGGAGTCGTCCATTTTCCGCGGCCTCAGCGTCGAGGCCAACATCAGGGCGGTGCTCGAGGTGGTGGAGCCCGACCGGCGCAATCGCGAAGAACAGCTGGACGCGCTGCTTGAGGAATTCCACATCGGCCACCTGCGCGATGCCTCTGCCGTGGCTTTGTCGGGCGGCGAAAGACGACGCTGCGAAATCGCTCGCGCCCTTGCCAGCCGGCCGGCTTTCATGCTCCTCGACGAGCCCTTCACCGGCATCGACCCGATCGCCGTCGGCGACATTCAGGCGCTCGTCCGCCACCTCACCGGCCTTGGCATCGGTGTCCTGGTCACCGATCACAACGTGCGCGAGACCCTTGGGCTGATTGACCGCGCCTACATCATTCACTCCGGCGAGGTGCTTTTTGAGGGTCGGCCGGCCGACATAGTCGCCAGCCCCGAAGTGCGCCGTCTTTACCTTGGCGAGCAGTTTAGCCTTTAACCGTTGGTCCGGTTCGGCTACCAAAAGAAACTGACAAGCAAAACTCGGACCAATCCCAGGAACCCGCCGAAGCGCGTCATGGCCCTTTCCCACAAGCTTGAGCTCCGCCAGAGCCAGTCTCTGGTGATGACGCCGCAATTGATGCAGGCGATCAAGCTGCTACAGCTCTCCAATCTCGACCTGATCGCCTACGTCGATGCCGAGCTCGAGCGCAATCCGCTGCTTGAGCGGGCGGAAGAGGAGGGTGAGCCCGAGACAGCGCCGGGCGAGGATGACGTGACGGCCTTCCCCGCCAGCGATGGCAATGGCGAAGACGAGCCAGAGTGGCTCGAATCGCGTCTCGACACGGATGCCGAGGCGATAGCCGCCAAGCTCGATACCGACCTTGCCAACGTCTTTCCCGATGATCACCCCAGGCCGGCCGACGAAGCCGCACTGTCGCTACCTAAGGAGAATTGGTCGCTTGCCCCCGCCCGCCAGCCGGTCAGCGGCGACGATTACAATGTCGAGGCCTTTGTCGCGCAGGAGAAGACGCTTGCCGACCACCTTGGTGATCAGCTCGGCCTCGCCGTCAATGACCCGACCAGACGACTGATCGGTCAGGTCCTGATCAATGAGATCGATGAGACCGGTTATCTGCGCGTCGATGTGGCAGCGATTGCCGACCGCCTGGCCGCGCCCATCGAGGTGGTCGAAGACACGCTGGCCGTCATCCAGACCCTCGATCCGACCGGCGTCGGCGCGCGCGACCTGGCCGAGTGCCTGGCGATCCAGCTGCGCGAACGCGATCGTTTCGACCCGGCGATGGCGGTCCTGGTAGCTCATCTCGACCTGGTCGCCAAGCGCGACTACGCCGCGCTTAAAAAACTGTGCGGAGTCGATGACGACGATCTCGCCGAAATGCTGGCGGAGATCAGGTCGCTCAATCCGAAGCCGGGCAACGCCTTTGGGGTCGCCCCGGTCCAGGTCGTGATACCCGACGTTCTGGTCCGGCCCGGCCCCGACGGCAGTTGGTTGGTGGAACTCAATTCCAACACGTTGCCGAAAGTGCTCGTCAATCGGAGCTACTACGCGACCGTCGCCCGTCATCGCCGCAACGAAGCCGACAAGGCGTATCTCGCCGACTGCCTGCAAACCGCCAACTGGTTGGTGAAGAGCCTTGATCAGCGCGCCCGCACGATTCTCAAAGTCGCCACCGAAATCGTCCGTCAGCAGGATGCTTTCCTCGCCCACGGCGTCCAACACCTGAAGCCTCTCAATCTGAAGACGGTGGCTGCGGCCATCGGCATGCACGAGTCAACGGTCTCGCGAGTGACCTCGAACAAATACATGGCGACCATCGGCGGCACGTTCGAACTGAAGTACTTCTTTACCGCCTCGATCGCCGCAGCCGACGGCGGTACGGCGCATTCGGCCGAGGCGGTCCGGTTTCGCATTCGCCGCTTGATCGAGGACGAGGCGCCGGACGCGATCCTCTCCGACGACGTCATCGTCGCCAAGTTGCGTCAGTCGGGGGTCGACATTGCCCGGCGCACCGTCGCCAAATACCGCGAGGCCATGCGAATACCGTCGTCGGTGCAACGCCGCAGGGAAAAACAGTCGGGCCGGTGAGACTGCCGGTTGTCGGCCCTGTCGGTCTGGTTGACTTGTCGACCGGCGATCCCTAGAAGGGCGCCATTCTGTACGCGGCCTTGCCCAAGGAACTGGATCTTTTCCGTCCGAGGTTGGATGCTAACCGAGTTGTGGGCGGCGCGTCACAGATTGCCTCACGCCGTTGACCGAGCAAGCGAGACCGCCGCGATGGCTTTACGCATTTCCGGCAAGAATATCGAGATCGGCGACGCTTTCCGCGCCCACGTCGAGGGTCGCGTCGAGCTCGCGCTCGACAAGTATTTTGATGGCGGCTTCACCGGCCACGTCATTCTCGAGCGCGAGGGTTCGGGCTTCAAGACCGACTGTGCGATTCACCTCGACACCGGCGTTGTGCTACAGGCTGAAGGCAGGGCGCAGGATCCGCATCAGAGTTTCGACCTCGCCGCCGAGCGCGTGGAGAAACGCCTTCGGCGCTACAAGCGCCGGCTCAAGGAGCATCATCACGCCCGTCGCGAAGGTGCCTCGTAGCGCCGGCCAAGAGGGAAGTGATCAGCGAGTGAACTGCGTCGGCCTGTAGATCAGAGCCCACCAGGCGACCGCCACGGCAGAGTCTCCCCCGGACGACGAAGATGGATCTGAGCGACCTCGTTACCCCCGACACGATTCTGGCCGCGCTCAAGGCGAGCAGCAAGAAGCAGGTTCTGCAGGCGCTTTCCGAACGAGCGGCCGCGCTCACCGGGCGCGACGAACGCGAGATCTTGGAGACGCTGGTCGAGCGCGAGAAGCTCGGATCGACCGCGGTTGGTGGCGGCATCGCCATCCCCCACGGCAAACTTGCCGGCCTCGAGCGGATTTTCGGCGTGTTCGCCCGTCTGTCCAAGCCGATCGATTTCGAGGCGCCCGACGAGCAGCCGGTTGATCTGGTGTTCTTGCTGCTCGCCCCGAAGGGTGCCGGCGCCGATCACTTGAAGGCGCTCGCTTTGATCGCCCGACTGTTCCGGCAATCGGGCGTTGTCGCCAAGCTCAGGGCTTGCACCGACAAATCAGCGCTGTACGCGGTGTTGACGGAAGGGACGACGTCCGACGCCGCCTGATCGCCGCGGCGGCTGCTCAATGCAGGCTGACCGTCTCCAGATCGTGCTCGTGTGCGTTCATGACGACCGCCTCGCGGCTGTCGGCGAGCATAATCGGGCTGCCGTCCGCCGCCAGCAGCGCCCACAGCTCAAGGCCCGGAGCAACCGACGGCATGCTTGGAAACAGGCCGCGGGCCTGATCAGCATTGAGCGCCTTGACGTACGCAATGCGACCTCCGCCGAGACCGGCGAAGGACTCAGGTGACATCAGTTCCTTTTCGTTGGTCATACGCGTGCACCTCGCTGGGACCGGCATCAGCCGCGTCCTCCGATTTCAATCCGACGCTGAACCCGCTCGATTTCCGGACGCACGAGATTGATCGACAACAGGCCATTCTCAAGATCGGCACCAAGCACCTCGATACCCTCGGCGAGCACAAAGGTCTTCTGGAATTGACGGGCCGCAATACCGCGATGCAGGTATTCGCGGCCGCCGTCGTCGGCGTGTTTTCCGCGGATGACGAGTTCGTTCTCGTCGATGACGATGTCCAGGTCGCCGCTGGCAAAGCCCGCGACAGCCAAGGTTATCCGCAACGTTTCAGGCCGCTCGGCGGTTTTCGGCAAACGCTCGATATTGTAGGGCGGGTAACCGTCCCCGGCCCCCTTGGAAAGCCGGTCGAGCGCCCGCTCGATTTCATCGAAGCCGAGCAAAAACGGGCTGGAAAAGGTTGAAATCCGCGTCATCCGTGGCGGCCCTCATAACCAAGCGACCAACCTCGGCGGACCCGAGACCGGCATCCGCCTCGGCGTATGTGGGCACCCCAGGCCCGCTATGCAAGCGGTCCCCTTGATCGTCATTGCCGGCTTTTGCGGTCCCAAACAGCCGCTTTTGGACATTTTTAACGGATCGCCGTCAAAGTTGTAAGAGTCACGCCTACACTGAATAAGGGCATAGAAGCTCCGTGGCCCACTGAGACGGTGAACAATGGCGACCGGCAAGACCCGACTTGCACCCTTGGACGACATCCGAGGCGATCAGGTGATGCGGCTGCTGATCGCGGGCGATCAGAATTTCCAAAGTCGCATCCGCGAGGTCCTTGACGCCAGCGATCTCTCGCTCGCCGAGGGCGTCGTCACCAGTGGAGCACTGCTCACCAAGCTGAGCCAGGCTGCATTTGATTGCATTCTGATCGACCAGGCGGTCGGCCGCCAAAGCGCCGTGCAACTGCATCAGCTGGTCGCGGCCAAATATAATAGTCCGCCGCCGATGATCATGATGGCTCGGCAGCTCGACGCCAGGACCGCGATTGCGGCGTTCCGGGCCGGCTTCAGCGACTATGTTGCGGGCGACCACGACTTCGCCAACGAACTTGTCCGGGCGATCCGCGAGTCGGTGCGGCGCAACCGCAAACAGCAATCCCGGCTCGATGAGATCGAGCATTTGTCGAAGATGGCCAAATACGACCGCCTGACCGGTCTTCCCAACCGAAGTTTTCTCGAAGACCGGCTGGTCAGTCTGATCGCGAGCGGCGAGCGGCACGGCAGCACTTTTGCGGTCGTCCTGGTCGACGTCAATAATTTCCGCAAGATCAATGACATCTATGGCCACGCGATCGGCGACCAGGCGCTGAAGGCGTTCGCCAAGAAGCTCATGCTGACGGCGCGTTCGTCCGATTCGCTCGGGCGCTTCGGCGGCGACGAATTTCTCTATCTGATCGATCGCGACGTCTCTTACGAAACGGTAGAGCGCGCCTGCCATCGTCTGACGAGCGGCCTGTCGTTCTCGGTCGAACTGGAGGCTGTCGGTCTTTCCCTGTCGGCCAGCATCGGAGCCGCCATTTTCCCGACCGACGGCACCACACCCGATACGCTGCTGACCGCGGCCGACAGGGCGATGTATGCGGCCAAGGCAAGCGGCGCCGGCCATTGCCTCGCCCAAGCGATCGAGACGCCGTCACGCCCGCAAGGCTCCATTGAGGCCGAATCCCGCCCGTCTCAACGGAAGGGGTGGAATGCCGACGGGCCGTCGCACGGGAACGGAGCTGCGGCCGGTGACAGCGCTCCAATCGGTGTCCTGGTTGATGTCGCCCGCGACGACAACGCCCCCATTGGTCACCGTAGCGAAAACCGCCGCTCACAACGGCGCAACCGTGTCTTCATTCGGGGCCGCATCATTTTCGGCAACGGTTTTTCGACGATTGACTGCATGATCCGCGATCTTTCCGGCCGGGGCGCGCGCATATCGGTGGAAGATCAGCTCGCGGTTCCGCCGACGTTCTCGTTCGCGATTCTTGACACCGGCCAGGTGTACACCGCCGCCCGGCGTTGGCAGCGAGGCAGAAGCATCGGGCTCGAGTTCCTCGTTGACGCAGAGGAAAAACCAGCGACGAAGACACAGCCGGCGTCCTCGTCCGACGGCTGACCTCGCCGCTATTCGCTTCGCCCGGGCGAGGGGGAATATACCTCCGCCACCTCTACCGACTGATCGGTGCCGTCATTGAGCGGTCACGGGGTTTGACCGTTGGCGGCCGCGGGGCTTAACCGCTGGCGCCTGCCCGTCATCTGCTGCCGGTGCACCCGATTGCGACGTACCGCTGGCGCTCGATTGAGCTTCGGCCTCTGACATCGTTTCCAGGGTCCACACGACCATATCGGTCGTTACCGCCCCGAACGCGACGTTGAGCGCGTGCGCCGCCGCTGCCGCGTCATCGGTCGTGGCCAACGGTTGCTTGGCAACGAAGCTCTTCGAGCCGATCACTCTGCCGTGGGCGTCGACGACCTTGGCCGTGTAAGCCACATCTGCCGCCGGCGTCGCGTCGATACGAAACTGGCCAAGGTCGAGGAGCAACTTGAAATCGCCCTTCACGTTGCCGCTGTCGGTGCCGACGCGTGGGTAGTTTGCGTTTTCGAACGCTTCGATCACCCGGTTCTGAATGAGCAGCGGCAGGCTGTCGGCCCAACGGACGTTGTCGAACACCGGCACTTCACCACCATCGCGTTGCAGCAGGATGCGCTGGGTGTCGAGGACGATGACAGCCGTAGGCTGGGGCACCGTGAGCTGACCGGCGGGCAGCTTGGCGATCGGCGGGAAGGTCGCCGGTGCGCTCAGGTCGTACATGGTGTTTTCCGGTGCCTGCGGACCGCCACCGGTGAGGCGCTGGAGGCCCGTGAGGATCGAGTCGACCTTGTCGGAATTGCGCGCCAACGCGGCGGAGAAAGTGTCGATATTGTCGATCGCATCGCGGAGCGAATTGGCATTCTCCTTGAGAATGCTGTTGAGGCGCGCCAGCACGTCGCGGCCCGACTGGGTGAGGTCGGTGAGCGAGGCGCTGTCGGCGATGAGCAGCGGCGGCTGCCCGTTGACGCCGGTCGGCCGTGGCGCCGATGGCGATCCGCCGACGAGCGCCACCGTCGCCGTTCCGGTAAGACCGCTGAAGGTGAGCCCGACATGGGTGTCGGAGCGGACGGGCGTCCGCTTGTCGATGGCAATGGTGGCGATCACCTCACCAGGGTTGTCGGGACTGAGCTGCAGGCGGCTCACCTCGCCAACGGTGATTCCGTTGAACAGCACCGCCGAACCGGGCGACAGGCCCGAGACCGGGCCGTCGAAGCGCACCTGATAGGTGGTCCGTTCGCCAAGCCCGCCGGTGTTGTACAGCCAATACATGAAGCCGACGATCCCGGCCGCCACGACGAGTACGAACACTCCGACCAGGAAATAGCGCGCGCGAATTTCCATGGTTCACCTCCGCCCAGGAGTCGGTTCCGGCACCGACAACCGCGCCCGCCTGCCGCGGAAGTATTCCTTCACCCACGGGTGATCCGAGGCCAGCATTGTCGCCATCGGTCCCTCCACCACGATCTTGCCGTCGGCAAGTGCGGCGATGCGGTCGCACGCGGTGGCCAGGCTGTCGAGATCGTGGGTGACCATGAACACGGTGATGCCGAGTGTGCGCTGCAAGGTTCGTATCAGTATGTCGATCTCGCCGGCAACGATCGGATCCAGTCCCGAGGTCGGCTCGTCGAGAAAGACGATCTCGGGATCGAGGGCAAGTGCCCTGGCCAGGGCCACCCGCTTGGTCATCCCGCCCGACAGCTCGGCCGGATATTTGGCTGCATCCTGCGGCCTCAGGCCAACCATCTCGAGTTTGACCACGGCGAGATCGTTCATCAGATCTTCTGGAAGGCGGAGGAATTGTCGCATGGGAAACTGCACGTTTTCCCGCACGCTCAGCGACGAGAACAGCGCCCCCTGCTGGAAGAGGATGCCCCAGCGTCTCTCGACCGCGCGCCACTGCGCTTCGCTCGCCTGGTCGGCCGCCACGCCGAACACCCGCACCTCGCCGGCGCGCTTCTTGACCAGACCGATTATGGTACGTAACAGCACCGATTTTCCGGCGCCGGAGCCGCCGACGACACCCAGAATCTCGCCGCCACACACGTCGAGCGACAGGTGGTCGAGGACGACTTGATCGCCGAAGCCAGCAACCAAGTCGCGCACACTGATCACCGCGTTGGCCGACCCTTGCGTCATTGCCTCACATCCTGATTGCCGCGAAGAACATCGCGAACAGGCCGTCGAGCACAATCACCAGAAAGATCGATTTGACTACCGAAGCGGTGGTTTGCAGGCCAAGCGATTCGGCGCTGCCCTTGACTCGCATCCCTTCCGCACAGGCGACGATACCGATCATGAACGCCATCACCGGCGCCTTGATCATGCCGACCAGGAAATCGTCGACCGAAACCGCCTCGCGCAGCCGGTTGACGAAGATGACCGGGCTCATGCCACCATAGAGCCAACTCACCAGCCCGCCCCCGAGCAGCGCCGTCATCGACCCGAGGAAAGCCAGGATCGGCAGTGCAATCACCAGCGCCACGACGCGCGGCAGGATGAGCACCTCCGTCGGGTCGACGCCCATCGTGCGCAGAGCGTCGATCTCCTCGCGCATCTTCATCGAGCCGAGCTCAGCCGTATACGAGCTCCCTGATCGGCCGGCGATCATAATCGCCACCAGCAATACACCGATCTCGCGCAAGACGAGGATGCCGACCAGGTTGACGACGTAGTCCTCCGCGCCGAACCGGCGAAAGTTGTAAATGCCCTGCTGGGCAATGATCGCCCCGATCAGGAATGTGATGAGGAATATGATCCCGATCGCCTGCCAGCCGACGCGATCGAGATGTTGAACGATCGAGGTGAGACGCTGGACGCGCGGGCGCAGGATCGCCCGGCCGGCGGCCACCGTCACCAGGCCGATCAATCCCACCAGGTCGCCGAGTTCAGCGACGAATCCTTCCGTGGCCCGGCCGATGTCCTCGACTTTGGCGATCGGGCCCCACCGCCTCGGCGGTTTGCTTACCTCCCGCCTGTTGGCAGCCCGCACCTGGTCGATCAGACCGCGGTAGCGTTCGGGTACCGATATCAGGTCGGCCTCGCCGCCGGCTTCTCGCCATCGTCTGAGCAGTCGCTCGATCAGCCAGGCGCCGAACGTGTCCAAACCCTCGATGCCCGCCATGTCGAGCTGGGCACGACCGCCGTTCACGGGCGCCGCGGCGATCAATGCGCGCAGCGCGTCGGCCTGGTCGATGGTCCATGATCCGGTCGCCGACAGCCGCAACGCGCCGGCCCCGGTGGTCGTCAG
>CAZSWL010000110.1:0-6158 GCA_964610725.1 uncultured Bauldia sp. | reverse complement strand
CCGCCGTCGCCGGCTTCGACGCCTCGACCCTAATCGGGTTTGACAGGAAGTTGTCGGCGAGGCGCTGGATCTCCGCCGGCATGGTGGCGGAGAAGAACAGCGTCTGGCGGGTGAAGGGCAAGAGCTTGCAGATGCGCTCGATGTCGGGAATGAAGCCCATGTCGAGCATGCGGTCGGCCTCGTCGATGACCAGGATTTCGACCCCGCTCATCAGGATCTTGCCGCGCTCGAAATGGTCGAGCAGGCGGCCGGGCGTGGCGATCAACACGTCGGCGCCGCGGTCGAGCTTCTTGAGCTGCTCATCGAAGGACACCCCGCCGATGATCAGCGCGACGGTCAGCTTGTGGTTGCGCCCGTAGCGGCCGAAGTGCTCCACGACCTGGGCGGCAAGCTCGCGCGTCGGCTCGAGGATCAGGGTGCGCGGCATGCGCGCGCGGGCGCGGCCCCGCTCCAGCAGGGTCAACATCGGCAACACGAACGACGCGGTTTTGCCCGTGCCGGTCTGGGCGATGCCGATGACATCGCGGCGGGCTAGAACGTGGGGGATCGCCTGCGCCTGAATCGGCGTCGGCGTAACGTAGCCGCTGGCCTCGACCGCTGCGAGGACCTTCGGGCTCAATGCAAGATCTTGAAAGCTCATCCGGTGATGATTCGCGCAGGCCCTGCTGGCCGCGGCCGGCGGCGCCGTTTCCCTAGCAAACCGCCGCATAAACAACGCTCGGAACATAGGGATTGTTCCGGTGGTGTCAATGACGGACGGCGAGGTTGGGTAAACGCGGGCGCGGCCGGCACCGGGCTAGTTGGTCGCCAGGCCAAAGCGGTAATTGGTCGGCGAGAAGACGAACAACTGGTATGACTGGTCGTTGTTGTCGCCGGGATCGATGGTGCGGATGAACACCGACAGGCCGTCTTCGTCCGATTCGGAGGTGAAATCGTCGATGTCGACGTTGAGGGCCGCGAACTCCTTGATTTCCAGGGAATGTTCGACCGTGGCCTGGCCGTCGTCGTCGTAGGCCACCCACTGGATGAACAGGCGGGCGGTGACCTCGTCGCCGCCGCTGCGGGCGATCACGATGCGGTAGACGCCGCTCTTGTCGTCGTCGGCCCAGGTGCCGCCGATGCGCACCTCGTCGACCGCGCCGGGAATGGCGGCGATGCCGTCGGCGATCTGATCGGCGCGCGTCGGCCCGGCGAACAAGAAGGCGAACGCAAGACCGGCGACCAGCGCAAGGCGTGCGGACATCCTGGCTCCCCAGTTACGCCCGCAAAATAGCCGAAATCCGCCGGCAGAGCATCCCCCGTCCGTCCAGGTGGTTTACGGCGGTTCGCCGGCCCGGCGGTCAGTACCAGTCGAGGGCGACGCGCGCTTCGTCCGACATGCGCTCGGGGGTCCACGGCGGGTCGAACACCATGTTGACCTTGACCTGGCCGACCCCCGGCACCGAGCCGACCGCGTTCTCGACCCAGGTCGGCATCTCGCCGGCAACCGGGCAGCCCGGCGCGGTCAGGGTCATGTCAATGTCGACATTGCGGTCGTCGTCGAGCTCGACGCGATAGATGAGGCCGAGTTCGTAGATGTCGGCCGGAATTTCCGGGTCGTACACGGTCTTCAACGCCGCCACGATGTCGGCGGTCAGCCGTTCGAGCTCCTCGGGCGCGATCGCCGACCCGGTCGCCTGCGGCCTGACGGCGGCCGTGCGCGGCTCGGCGGCTGTGGCGGGGGTGGCGGTGTCGTCCATCGGCAAATCTCAGGCGAAGAAGTCCTGCGCCTTGGTCAGCGCGGCGACGAGACGGTCGACTTCCGCCTCGGTGTTGTAGAGCGCGAAAGAGGCGCGGCACGTCGCCGTCACCCCGAAGCGGGCGAGCAGCGGCTGGGCGCAATGGGTTCCTGCCCTCACCGCCACGCCTTCGCGGTCGATGATGGTCGAAATGTCGTGTGGGTGGGCGCCGGCCATGTTGAAGGCGACGATGGCGCCCTTGCCCTTGGCGGTACCGTAGATGGTCAGGCGGTTGAGCGGCGACAGGCGCTGGTGGGCATATTCGGCCAGGCGCGCCTCGTGGGCGAGGATGCGGTCGCGGCCTATGCCCGCGAGGTAGTCGAGCGCCGCGGCAAGGCCGATCGCCTGCACGATCGCCGGGGTGCCGGCTTCGAAGCGGTAGGGCGGCTCGGCATAGGTGATCTGCTCCCGGCTCACGTCGGCAATCATCTCGCCGCCGCCCATGTAGGGCGGCATGCGCTTGAGGTGCTCGCGCTTGCCGTAGAGGAAGCCGATGCCGGTCGGCCCGTAGAGCTTGTGGCCGGTGACGGCGTAGAAGTCGCAGTCGATGTCCTGCACGTCGGCCGGCGCGTGCACCGCCCCCTGCGCCCCGTCGACCAGCACCGGGATGCCACGGGCGTGGGCGATCCGGCACACCTCCTTCACCGGCACGACGGTGCCGAGCACATTCGAGACGTGGGTGATCGCCACCATCTTGGTGCGCGGGCCGAGGAGCTTTTCGAATTCCTCGATCAGGAAGGTGCCGTCGTCGGCGATCGGCGCCCATCTGATCACCGCGCCGCGACGCTCGCGCAGGAAGTGCCACGGCACGATGTTGGAATGGTGTTCCATGATCGACAGCACGATCTCGTCGCCCTCGCCGACCACCATGCCGCCGAACGACGATGCCACCAGGTTGATCGCCTCGGTGGCGTTACGAGTGAAAATGATCTCGTCGGCGTGGGCGGCGTTGACAAAGCGGCGGGCGCTTTCGCGCGCCGCCTCATAGGCGTCGGTGGCCGTGTTGGACAGATAGTGCAGACCGCGGTGGACGTTGGCGTATTCCTGCGTGTAGGCGCGGCTGACGGAATCGATCACCGCTCGCGGCTTCTGGGCCGAGGCGGCGTTGTCGAGGTAGGTCAGCGGCTGGCCGTAGACGGTGCGCGACAGGATCGGGAAGTCGCGGCGGACGGCCTCGACATCGTAGGGCGTCGCAAGCGCAGCCGGCGCGTTCACGTCGCCTCCCCTGCCCGTCCGGCAAGCCATGCGGCGACGGTGCGCCTGAGCGCGCCGGCAACCGCCTCGTTGCCGAGCCCGTCGATCGCCTCGTCGAGAAACGCCTCGATCAGCAGGCGCTCGGCCTCGCGGCGCGGCACCCCGCGCGCCATCAGATAGAACAATTGCGTGGCGTCGATCTGTCCGGAGGTGGCGCCGTGGCCGCAGATCACGTCGTCGGCGAAGATCTCGAGCTCCGGCTTGGAGGCCATCTGCGCCTCCTGCGACAACAGCAGCGCCTGGCTCATCATCTTGCCGTCGGTCTTCTGGGCGTCGGGACGGACGTGAATGCGCCCCTGGAAGACGGCGGTGGCGCGATCGTCGATGGCGGTCTTGAACAGCTCGGTGCTCTTGCAGCCGGGGACGGCGTGGTCGACCACCAGCGTCTGGTCGATGTGACGGGTGCCGTCGACCATGGTGGCGCCGAATAGATCGGCCCGCGATCCTTCCCCGGCGAAGCTGACGAACGACTGGTGGCGGGCGAAATCGGAGCCGGCGGCGACGGTCAGGTGGCGCAACTCGGCGCGCGCGCCGAGGCGGACGAAGGTGGAAGCAAGATGGACGGTCGGCCCCTCCGCCTGGCGGTGGGCGGCGGTCAGCCGGGCGCCGTCGGCGAGCCGGTAGTCGATGACGAGGTTGGTGGTGCTGTCGGCGCCACCGCCGAACGCATCGGCGACGACGGTCGCGACGGCGTCGCGGCCGAGATCGACGACAAGTCGGGCGACCCGCTCGCGCGGCGTGTCGTCCGCCGCCGCGCAAACGATCTCCAACGGCCGCGACAGCGCAACGCCATCGGCAATGCTGACCACCACCCCGTCGGCGACGAAAGCGGTGTTGAGCGCGACGGCGATGTCGTCGCCGGCGATCGCCGGCACCTGCAACAGATCGGGATCGCGCGGCGCGTCCATCGCCAGCAGCACGGCGAGTCCAGCGACCTCCACCCCCTCGCGGCGCAGACCCTCCATATCGGACAGCTCCGGCACGAACCAGCCGTCGACGAGAACCAGCCGATGACGCGCGACCGCGGCGAAGGCATCGCCGGCGCCCGCGAGGGCGGCTTCGATCTCGCCGGCGTCGGGGCGCGGCGCCAGCGGCGCCGTCGACTTCAGCCGGGCGCGGAGGTCGGAGTATTTCCAGTCTTCGACGCGCCGGTGGGGCAGGCCCTGGCGCTCGAAGCGGGCAAAGGCCTCCTCGCGCAGGGACGTCACCGTGGCGTCGCCGGGCAGGCGGCCACGCGCCTCGGCGAAGCGAGCGGCGAGCGCGGTTTCAGCCGGCGTGCGCGCGGTCTTCGCCGGTGCGGCCACGGTCGCCATCAGGCAGCCTCGCCGGCGTATTCGGCGTAGCCCTTCTCTTCCAGATCGAGCGCCAGTTCCTTGCCGCCGGAACGCACGATGCGGCCGGCCGACAGTACGTGCACGAGATCGGGCACGATGTGGTTGAGCAGACGCTGGTAGTGGGTGATCACGATGATGCCGCGATCGGGGGCCCTCAGCCCGTTGACGCCGTCGGCGACGATCCTCAGCGCATCGATGTCGAGCCCGGAATCGGTCTCGTCCATGACGCAGAGCGTCGGTTCGAGCAAGGCCATCTGCATGATTTCGTTGCGCTTTTTCTCGCCGCCCGAGAACCCGACGTTGAGCGGTCGCCTGAGCATCTCCTGGCTGACCTGCAATCGCCCGGCGACCTCCCTGACCTTGCGGACGAAGTCGGGCGTCGAGATCTCGTCCTCGCCGCGTTTCTTGCGCTGGGCGTTCAAGGCGGTCTTGAGGAAGGTCATCGTCGCCACGCCGGGAATCTCGATCGGATACTGGAAAGCGAGGAAGACGCCGGCGGCGGCGCGTTCGTCGGGCGCCATCGCCAACAGGTCGTCGCCCTTGTAGGTGATCGACCCCGCGGTCACCTCGTAGCCGTCGCGCCCGGCGAGCACGTAGGCGAGCGTCGATTTGCCGGAGCCGTTCGGCCCCATGATGGCATGGACCTCGCCGTCGCCGACGGACAGGTCGACGCCCTTGAGAATCTCGCGGCCGTCGACCGAGACGTGCAGGTTCTCGATGTCGAGCATCGCCATTTCCTACTCACCTTCCCAATAGTCGAGGCTGTTTTCCTTGCGGCCGACGTAACGGATGCCGCCGCCGGCGGGGTTCGACCAGTCGAAGCGCGAGGTGGCGGCGAACTTGCCGGAATCGGGATATTCGACCACCTCCGGGCTCTGCATGGTCGACAGCGACAGATACTTGAGGTCCGCCTTGCCGGTGTTGACGATCTGGTGGGCGACCTCGGGGCCGCCGGCCGGCGCCGCCATCACGTCGCCCGTCCTGATCGGATAGGTCTCACCGCCGAAGCGGTATTCGCCGGCCCCTTCCAGCACCACGAACAGCTCGTGATTGACGTGGTGGACGTGGAAAGGAAAGGCGCGCTTGCCGGGTCCGACCACCGTCACCGTGCAGCCGATGCCGGTCGAGCCGATCAGCGGGCCGATGCGGGCGGTCCTGGAGGCGAACTTGTCGCCGTGGCGCGCCTCCCGGTACTGGAGATCGGCGATGTTGATGACGGGTTTCTTGGGTGGCTCGCTCATGTTCGCTCTCTGCTGGCCATACGGCGGTAGTCGTCGACGCTGCGCTGCTGGTCGCTGCGGGCCGATGCCGCCCACAGGTATCCGCCGCCCGCGGCGAGCGCGATCAACGCGTAGAGGGCGACGCCGAGCACGGTCCGGCCCGACGACAGCAGCCAGAAAAAGAGCAGCGCGCCCGTGCCCATGGCGACGATGAAGCCGGTGACCACCAGCCAACCCTCGCGCGACACCGGACTCATCGTCTTGCGCGGGTGGCCGACGGGCATCAGCCTGGCAAACCAGACCTTGCTCACCCGACGCTCCCCTCGAGACTGACGCCGATCAGCTTCTGCGCCTCGACGGCGAACTCCATCGGCAGTTGCTGGATGACGTCCTTGACGAAGCCGTTGACGACCAGCGCCACCGCCTCTTCGTCGGAGAGCCCACGGCTCTTGGCGTAGAACAGCATGTCGTCGGAGATCTTCGAGGTGGTCGCCTCGTGCTCGAAGGTCACGCTTGCGTTCCGCGCCTCGATGTAGGGCACGGTGTGGGCGCCGCACTTGTCACCGATCAGG
>CAZSWL010000109.1:0-3640 GCA_964610725.1 uncultured Bauldia sp. | reverse complement strand
GTCGACCGCGTTGATGGTCATCAGCTTGAGATCGTACTTGGAGGCGGCCTCGGCGAGGGTGGCACCGCCGGCGCGCGCGTCCTCGATCGAATTGTGCAGGTTGACGATGTCGTTGGCGGCCCGCTCGCGGGCGATCTCCTTCTTGAGCGTCGCCTTGGCATCGTCGAAGGAGGTGACCACGGCCGGCTCGATCTTGGTCACATGCACGATCACCGGGCCGAACTTGCCGTCAACGACGCCGCTGGTGCCGCCGTCGGGAAGGGAAAAAGCGGCGTCGGCGACGGTCGGGTCGATGATCTTGTCGCGGGTGATGAGGCCGAGGTCGACGTCGCTCGGCTTGAGGTTGCGTTGGGCGATGAGCTGGTCGAACGTGGTGCCGGAATTCAAGGCGGCGGCGGCAGCAGCGGCATCGGCGCTGTCCTTGAAGACGATCTGCTCGACTTGACGCTTCTCCGGCTTGGCGAAGCGCGCCTGCTGCTCGTCGTAGCGCTGTTTGGCGTCGGCATCGCTGACCGCGCTCGGATCGGCGATCTGATCGGGGGTCAGGGTGAAATACTGGATCGCGCGAAACTCGGGTGCCCGCCAGTCGGCCTTGTGCGCCTCGAAATAGGTCGACAGGTCGGTCTCGCTCGGCTCGGCGATGGCGCTCGCCGGCGGGGCCGGTACGACGAGATATGAGACGGTGCGTTGTTCCGACGTGTAGTCGTGGATCGCCTGCATGTAGACGTCGGGAACGGCAAAGTCGCCGGTCAGCGCCGCGACCAGCTGGTCGCGGATGTAGGCGGCCCGCCGGTTGATGATGAAGTCATCCTCGGTCATGTGCTGGGCGGCAATCGCCTGGTTGAGATAGTTGCGGTCGAACTTGCCGGAGGGACCGACGAGGGTGGGGTCGTCGGCAATCTCCTGGCCGAGCATCTTGTTGGAAAGGCCAAGACCCATCTGGCCGGCGGCGTGGTCGAGGGTGGCTTCATAGACCAGCTGGGCGAGCACCTGGTTGGGCACGCCGTAGCGCACGGCCTGCTCACGGGTGAGGGTTTGCCCGATCTGGCGGCTCACGCTCTGGATGGCGACGTCGTAGCGACGCTGGAACTCGCTGAGCGGCACCTCGGTGCTGCCGACGCTGGCGATGGCGTCCCGGCCGAAGCCGGTGAAGACGTCGGAAACGCCCCACACCGCGAAGCTGAGCACCAGGATCGCGAGGAGCAGCTGGGCGACCCAGCCGGACGCGTATTTCTTGAGAGCGTCGAGCATCTGTGTCCCACGGGTTGCATCTGGCCGCCCCGTCTCGGCCGCGGATAATAGGAACGGCGCCGCGCCGCCGCAAGGAAATGTGCCAGTGCTTGCAAGCAGGAGGAAAGTGGGGCGGACCGGCCGGCTGGCGGGCGGCGAACCGTTCCGCCGGGCCTAGGCTCCCCAGGACACGAAAAGGCCGATATCGCCGGGCACCCCGTCGGGAAAATCAACGACGCGCGCCAGCAGGTGAAAGCCACGCGGTCTCAATTCGCGCTCCCACCGCAAATACATCTCGGCCGCTTCGCCACGCAAGGTGCGCGGCCAATCGGGATCGGGCGCGTTGACCGCGCGGCCGCCGTCGCTGCAGAGCTGGCTGGGAAAGCGCAGCAGTAGAAATTCGGTCTCGCCGCGCTCGGCCGCCTCGCGGGCGGCGTGGATCAGGCCGTGCCAGCCGTTGTCGGAGATGTGGGTGTTGATCAGTCGCCGCATGTCCTGCCGGCGCCGCTGGTCGGCGCGCTCGCGCTGCTCGTGGCGCTCCCAATCAAGCTTCTCCGCATGGCGGGCAACGAGATGGCGGAAATCGCCCACCAAGAGTTCATCGTCGGGGCGGCGCTCGACCGCATCGACCGGCATCGACGGCTGCTGCGGATGATGAAGCGTGACGGACGGGGTCTCGACGTGCGCGCGTCCATGCGCGGGCGGCGGCGGCAGCGGCACGGGTTCGTATTTGCCGCCGCCGAGGGTGCGCAGCAGGTCGGCCCGACGGACCACGCCGACAAGGCGTCCCTCGTGAAGAACGGGCAGCCGTTTCACGCGATAGGTGGCCATCAGCCTGGCGATCTCGTCGGCGTTGGTGTCCTCGCTGACCGCCACCACCGGGCTCGACATCGACTCGCGTGCGACGGCGAGCGGGCTTTGCACGTGCGCCAGAAATTCCGGATTGAGCGATTCGCCCTCGGCAAGTCGCGTGAGCCACCACTCACTGCGGGTCTCCCGCTCGGTTCGCTTGCGGCCGATCAGGTCGCCTTCGCTGATCATGCCGACCAGATCACCACCGGTGTCGACCACCGGCACCGCGCTCATGTGGTGGTGGAGCAGGATCCCGGCGACATCGCGCAGCGGCGTGTCGGGGTGCACCGTGACCACATCACGGTTCATCAGGTCGCGGGCCTTCATCATCCCATCTCATCCCGTAGTTCGGGCGCCCTGCCGGCTTGGCGTTGGCGCCATGTGCGTCGCGCCTGGAATGTGCGGCTCGTCTATTCGTGTCGGGTAAAGGCGGCCTTGATATTTCGCAACTGCGTTATGTCGCCGCCGCCCGCGAGCCGACGAGCGCCGCAGGTGCATTTTTGTACACTTTCGGTTAACGCTCGCCCTTTCAGGGGAGCGATCTGATGGCGAGGAGTGTCAAGCTGGCGGCGGGCAACTGGAAGATGAACGGGACGCGGGCGAGCCTCGCCGAAATCCGGGCCGTCGTCGCCGGGGCGCAGGCGGCTCGCTGCGAGATCGCGATCTGCCCGCCGGCAACCTTGATCGCGGCGGCGGTCGCCGCGGCGCAAGGCTCGCCGGTGGTGATCGGCGGCCAGGATTGCCACGCCGCCCCCTCCGGCGCCCATACCGGCGACATCGCCGCCGAAATGATCGCCGATGCCGGTGGCGCGCTGGTCATCGTCGGCCATTCCGAGCGCCGGCACGACCACGGCGAGACGGATGCCGCCGTCCGCGCCAAGGCGGAAGCCGCCTGGCGGGCAGGGCTCACCGCCATCCTGTGCATCGGCGAGACCGAGGGCGAGCGCAAGGCCGGGTCGACGGAGGCGGTCCTCGACCGTCAGATCGCCGGCTCGGTGCCGGAGGGGGCAGCGCCGGCCAATCTGGTCGTCGCCTACGAGCCGGTGTGGGCGATCGGAACCGGGCTGACGCCTTCGGACGATGACATCCGGGCGGCCCATGCCCATATCAGGAACCGTCTTGCCGAACGGTTCGGCGGGAGCGCGCAGGCCATGCGGATTCTCTATGGCGGCTCGGTCAAGCCCTCCAATGCCGAGACGATCCTGGCCCTCGACGGGGTCGACGGCGCCCTGGTGGGCGGCGCCAGCCTCAAAGCCGCGGATTTCCTGGCGATCGTGGCCGCCTGCGGCTAGTGGCGCGGCGCCGGGTGCGGGTCTGGCACGACCCGAGTCGATCGTGTACAAGGCCGGCGGCCTCAAATCCGGACATCGTGATCGATGGAAACCGTTATCATCGTCATTCACCTGATGGTGATTTTGGCGCTTATCGCAGTGGTTCTCCTCCAGCGTTCGGAAGGGGGCGCCTTGGGCATCGGCGGCGGCGGCAACTTCATGTCGACGCGCGGACAGACCAATGTGCTGACCCGGACGACCGCGATCCTGGCGGCCGCTTTCTTCGC
>CAZSWL010000108.1:0-11095 GCA_964610725.1 uncultured Bauldia sp. | reverse complement strand
CACTCTGAGAGATGACGCGCGAGGTCGCCATTGGCGCGGGCTCCATCGCGATCAGCGCCGGAGCCGCTGCCGGGATCAGAGGGCCGCCAACCAGCACCCCGGCAAAGCGCGGCGAAACCCGGGGCGACCTGTCATTCGTTCCCGGATTTCGCGGCGTTCGCCCGCGGCGTGACCGAAGGTGCGATCCGGGGCTCCATCCGGCCTACGGAGTCCGGAATGCAGCAAGCCACCTCTCCCGGACGGGGAGAGGTCGGAATCCCGATTGGCGCGCCAATGGGGATTCCGGGTTAGAGCGCCGGTTTGCAACCGCCGGTTCGCTCCCTTATGTGTGGTGCTTCGAGTTTCGCTGTCTTGCTGGCACCCCCGACCGGGGCACTCCGAGGAGGTCGCTGAATTCGAACCCGCGTCCGGCGATGGTCGCCGCACGCATGCGCGCGAGTTCCGCGTTTCAAGGGAGCCAATCATGGCCACAGGTACCGTGAAGTTCTTCAACACCACCAAGGGGTTCGGCTTCATCACGCCGACCGACGGCGGCAACGACGTCTTCGTCCACGTCAGCGCGCTCGAGCGCGCCGGCATCCACAGCCTCAACGAGGGCGACAAGGTCAGCTACGAGGTCGTCAGCGAGCGCGGCAAGCTCGCCGCGTCGAATCTGCAGAAGCTGTAAGCGCCTCCATTCGACTTCGGGCCCGGCGCCAGCACGCCGGGCCTTTGCGGTCCACGTCGGAGAGAGGTGAGCAGGCATGGCCCCAAGGGCACCCAACTACCGGTTCGAGCGCAACGAGCGCACCCGCGCCAAGGAGCGCAAGCGCGCCGAGCGGCTCGAACGCAAGCGCGCCGACGCCGAAAAGCGCAAGGCCGAACGCGACGCGTCGTCAGCGTCCGGCTCCGACCCCGCATCCGATACGCCGTCCGACGACTGACCGGCGTCATCGCTCTCTCGCCCGTGGGGGGGGAGAGACGGGCGGGGATAGCTCGCCCGTTTCGGCCCGGCCAAAACGCTTTCGGAAAAAAGTCATCCCCCGCTCGCCGGGCCGCCTTCATATTGCTCCCATCTCCGCCCGCAAAGGGGCGCGCTCATGAGGCGTGAGGGAAAGGGATGGGATGACCCGGAGCGCACCGCGCTCGCGGCAAGGAGGACGCGCGACCCGGTGGAGCCGGAAGGCCCGGTCTTCGATCCCTACGACGAGGCGCCCCCTCGCCCCGCCGCCCGTCCACCCGCGGAGACGCCCTGCGGGCCGGCGGCCTGCCCAGGCCCGACGAAGGGGGCGCGGGCGGCGATCATTTCCGCGTCGCTATCGAAATAGCGCACCCTCGCCACGGTGTGGGGCAGCATGTCCACCATCAGATGCACGCGCATGACGTCGCTCTTGTTCTCGACCGAATGCACGACGGCATTGTTGAGGTCGTAGAGGTGCCCCTCTTTGAGGAAAAACTCCTGTCTGGCGATGGTGAACTTCACCAGCGGATGGGTCACCAGCGGCACGTGCATGCGGTGGATCACGGCCAGTATGTGCGTGTCGCGGTGCGGCGCGATCACCTGGCCGGGCGGCAGCTCGGCCAGTTGCACGCGCATGACGTCGCATTGCGGAAACACCGGCTTCACGCTGGCGTCGATCAGCTCCTGAATTGCCGCAAACAGAGGCCGATCGGCGAAGCGCCGCACGCTGATGAAGCCGGAGCGTGCCTCTTGGAGAGGTGCGCCCCCGACGTTCGGCGGCTTGTCGTGATAGAAGAAGACGGCGTCGCCCGGCCGTTGGCCGGCGGATCTCACGCGCGCCTCGCGGTCGCTTGCCCAGAACTCTTGCGGCATCTGCAACAGTTCACGGCGCAAACGGTCGATGTCGACCGGGCCGTACTCGATGAGCGGTTGTCCGAGGTCCAACGTTCGTTCCCCCTTTTTCCTTGCCTCACCCTTGCCTCACCGATGACGACCCCAGCGGGATCGGCACTCTGTCCGCCCGATTGTGGCCGCGCCGCCGCCCCGCGGCAAGGCGGATTCGGGCCGGGAGGCGGTCGCCGGCGGACGAGCCCTTCGGCGCCGCCGCGATCTGCTACAACGGGGCTCATGCCCGAGAAGAGCGCCGGCATCCTTCTCTATCGCCTCGCCGGCGACGCGGCCGAAGTGCTCCTCGTCCACCCCGGCGGCCCCTATTGGGCGAAAAAGGATCTCGGCGCCTGGTCGATCCCCAAGGGCCTCTATGAGGCCGGCGAGGATGCGCTCGCCGCCGCCCGCCGCGAGTTCGCCGAGGAAACCGGCGGCGAAGCGGCCGGCGAAGCGCTCCCCCTCGGCGACTTCCGCCAGCCGAGCGGCAAGGTGGTCACCGCATTCGTCGTGGCCGGCGACTTCGACCTCGCCGGCTTCCGCTGCAATACTTTCGCCATGGAGTGGCCGCCGAAGTCGGGGCAAACGGCGGAGTTCCCCGAGGCCGACCGCGCGGGGTGGTTCACGCTCGCCGAGGCGGCGGAAAAGATCGTCAGCGGCCAGCGGCCGATCCTCGCCGCGCTTGCCGCGCACCTCGCCGGGGGGGACGGGCCGTTTCGTTCGTGACCGTCGGGATGCACCTTTCTGCCCGCTCCCGCACCCTGCGCGTCCTCGCCGCCCTCGTCCTGGCGGTCAGCCTGCTGGCGACGTTCGTCTTTGCCCACCGCACCTACGGCACGTACGTGACGCTGCGCTCGGCCTATGCGGTCGGCGTGCCGGCGGTGAGCACCATCCGGGCGTGGATGTCGCTCGACTACGTGGCGGGCGCCTACGACGTCCCGCTTGCCGCGCTCGTCGCCCGCCTCGACCTGCCCGAAACCACCGCCGGCGACAACCTCATCCGCGACCTCGCCGACGCGCGCGGCTTGGCCCGCATCGACATGGTCCGCGACGTGCAGGCGGCGGTCGCCGGCCTCGCCCCGGCGGCGCCGGAGGCGACCGCTCAGAGCGAACCGCCGCAGGAACCGGGCGGTCTTGCCGACGCGTTTCTCGGTGCCCTCATCGCCTACAGCTACCCTGCCCTTGCCCTCATCCTCCTCCTTGGCGCCATCGGCGCCCCCGTCCCCACCGGCTTCACCACCGTACTCGCCGGCTCGCTCGCCGCCGGCGGCACGATGGCGTGGCCGCTCGCCACCGCCATCGCGGTCATCGCCTCGGTGGCCGGCGACATCGTCGGCTATGGCATTGGCCGCTACGCCAGTCAGTTCGTCGCCCGCCACGGCCGCTTCTTCGGCTACTCGGGCCACCGGCGGGAACGTGTCGAGTGGCTGTTCGCGCGCTGGGGCGGGGTGACGGTGCTGATAACCCGCACGCTTGCCTCCCACCTCTCCTCTCTGGCGAGCCTGCTCGCCGGCGCCAGCCGCTACGCCTTCGCCGCCTTCCTCGCCTACGCGAGCGCCGGCCGGATCCTGTGGACCGCCGCCTATTTCGGCCTCGGCTATTTCATCGGCAGCGATCTCGAGGCGGCCAGCGGCTTCCTCGGCAGCCTGAGCGGGCTGCTCGTTTCCGCTCTCATCGCGGCCGCCGCGGCGGCCTATCTGATCGCTGGCAGCGCCCTCATTCGCCGATGACGTGAAGCACCACCTCGCGCCGGCGCGCCCGTCGGCGGTGCTCGAACAGATAGACGCCCTGCCAGGTGCCGAGCACCATCCGCCCCCTCGCCACCGGGATCGAAAGATGCGTCTGGGTCAGCGCCGTGCGGATGTGGGAGGGCATGTCGTCCGGTCCCTCGCTCTGGTGGAGGTAGCGCGCTCCCTCCGGCGCGATCCGCTCGAAGAACGCCTCGAGGTCGGCCTGCACGTCCGGGTCGGCGTTCTCCTGGATGATGAGCGAGGCCGAGGTGTGCCGGCAGAAGATGGTTAGCAGTCCGGTAACGATCCCCTGCCCGGCCACCCACTCCGCCACCGGGTGGGTGATCTCGGTCAGCCCCCGGCCGCGGGCGGCAACCTCAAGCGAATGAAGGGATTGGCGCATCACGGCCGGCCGGCGGCGATTCTGTATTGCGCTGCAACATATATGGCAAAATCATGTTGCTTTGCATCAAGTGCACGGCCGCCATGCGAAATTTCCTCTGCACATGCGCCCGTCCGATTTCTAGATTCGCCTCGTCCGGGCCGATTCTCGGCTGGACGTGTGTTCGGATGAAAAGGCCACTACCATGGCAAACAAGCTCGTAACCTCCTACCGCAATTGGCGCAGCTACCGCGAGACCTATAACGAGTTGATGCGGCTCTCCAACCGCGATCTGGCCGATATGGGCATCTCGCGCGGCGATATCCCGACGATCGCCCGCCAGTCGGCTCCCCGCTAGTTCAGTTTCGCCCGGGGTTCTTTCCTCCCAAGTCCCGGGCGGACGTCGGAGCCGGTACGGCGTCCTCCCACGTCACCGGCCCGATTGCAGAAGAAGCGCCCGCCGTTTTTCCTCCCCGGCGGGCGCTTTTTTTGCGTCCGCGCCCGTCGTTGAACCGCAACGCCGCGGCGACTAGGGTCCGCGCCATGTCGCAACCGATCCACATCATCGGCGGCGGGCTCGCCGGATCGGAGGCCGCCTGGCAGGTCGCCGCGCGCGCGGTGCCGGTCGTCCTCCACGAGATGCGGCCGCTCCGCCCTACCGAAGCCCATGTCAGCGATCGCCTGGCCGAACTCGTCTGTTCCAACTCGTTCCGTTCGGACGATCACGAGGCCAACGCCGTCGGTCTGCTGCACGAGGAACTGCGCCGCGCCGGCTCGCTGATCATGCGGGCGGCCGACGTCCACCAGGTTCCGGCCGGCGGCGCCTTGGCGGTGGACCGCGACGGCTTTGCCGCGGCCGTCACGGTGGCGCTGTCCACGCATCCGCTGATCACCATCGTCCGCGAGGAGGTGGCCGGGCTGCCCCCGGCGGACTGGGACAACGTGATCGTTGCGACCGGCCCGCTGACGTCGCCGGCCCTCGCCGAGGCCGTGCGCGCGCTCACCGGCGAGGAGGCGCTCGCCTTCTTCGACGCCATCGCGCCGATCGTCCACTTCGATTCGATCGACATGAACGTCGCCTGGTTCCAGTCGCGCTACGACAAGGTCGGTCCGGGCGGCAGCGGCGCCGACTACATCAACTGCCCGCTCGACCAAGCCCAATACGACGCCTTCATCGACGCGCTGCTGGCGGGCGAGCCCCACCGTCACCACGACTGGGAGAACATCCCCTACTTCGACGGCTGCCTGCCCGTCGAGGAGATGGCGGCGCGAGGCCGCGACACGCCGCGTCACGGACCGATGAAGCCGGTCGGGCTGACCAACCGCCACAAGCCCGAGCAAAAGCCGTACGCGGTGGTGCAACTGCGCCAGGACAATGCGCTCGGCACCCTCTACAACATGGTCGGCTTCCAGACGCGCCTGCGCTACGCCATCCAGGCGGACATCTTCCGGCGCATCCCCGGTCTTGCGCACGCCCGGTTCGCGCGGCTGGGCGGCCTCCACCGCAACACCTTCCTCAATTCTCCCAGGCTGCTCGACGCGGCGCTCAGGCTGAAAGCCATGCCGCGACTGCGCTTCGCCGGTCAGATCACCGGTTGCGAGGGCTACGTCGAATCGGCCGGGATCGGTCTCCTCGCCGGCCGCTTCGCGGCGAGCGAGCGTCTGGGCGAGGCGGTGGCGCCACCGCCGGCGACGAGCGCTCTCGGCGCCCTTCTCGGCCATATCACCGGCGGGCATCTGACGGACGACGAGCCCGGCCGGCGCTCTTTTCAGCCGATGAACGTCAATTTCGGCCTGTTCCCGCCGGTCGCGCCCGTGCGCAACGGCACCGATCGGGGGCTTGCCAAGAAGCGCGCGATCACGTCGCGGGCGTTGACCGACCTCGAAACGTGGCTCGCCGGCGCCGGCGCGCCTACAGTCGCCGCGCCGCCCACCACGTGATCCACAACCGTCGCCACGGGGCCAGTGCAACCGGCGGAGCGAACGGGTCATAGTCGGGACGATCCATACGATCGAGATAGGCGCGGACCTGGGCAAGCGCGAGAAAGGCCGGTCGCAGGGACGGCGACAGATCGGCAATGGCGCGCTCGGCCTCGGCCAGACGTTTTCCGGCAATGGCGCGCAAATCGGCGAGCAGCGCCAGGAGTTCCGGTGTCGTGCGGCCGGCAAACAGCGACTCGCGGTCGAGCGCGTGGGCGGCGACCAGATCGCCGGGCAGGTAGCACTGTCCCCTTGCCGAGTGGAGAGGCAGGGCCCGCATGATGGCGGTCAGGGCGCGCGCCACGCCGCCGTGTCCCGCCGCGTCAGCGCCTTCGGGCGAGTGCCCCTCGGCGAGCACCACCATGCCGACATGAAACAACGACGAAGCGATCCCGCTGGCGTAGCCTTCGAGGTCGAGCAGAGTAGGCATGGAGTCGTTGCGCAGGTCGAACGCGCGGGCGTCGAGTACCAGGTCGAAGGCGGCGATCGGCAGGTCGAACGTGCGGATCGCCTCGACCAGCGCCGTTGCGACCGGGTGGCCCTGGCCATCGCCCGCGGTAATGACGTCGCGCCACCACTGCAATCGAATCTCGCCGAGCGCCGGTTCGCTGACGAGATCACGCACCCGGGCAACCTCGGTGGCGAAGGCGGCGATGGCAAAAAGATGCCTGCGCGCTAGTTGCGGCGCAAACAGCGTGGCGACGTAGCGGTCGCGGTCGTATTGACGCACGACATCAGCGCAGTGGGCGTGTATGTCCATGGCCTCGTCGCCGGAAGACTGGCGCTCAGTCTACCGCAATCAGCGCCGCCGCGACGGCGCGCTCCTCGGCAACCAGCACGTTGAACGTGCGCACGGCCGCTCCGGTCGCCATCGCCTCGACGACGATGTTTTCGGCACGGCAGCGCCGGCGCACCTGCGGGGCGAGCGGAACGAGCTCTTTGCCGGTGCCGATCAACAGCACGTCGATGGCGCCCGCCTCGGCGAATACAGCGGCGAGGCTCGCTTCGTCGACGGCGGCGGCCGCCGCCTGCCAGCCGTGGATGCCGCTCGGCAGGCACAGCAGATCGCCGCGGTGCGACATGCCGGCGAAACGGAAGCCGCCGTTGCCGTAGGAGTCGATCGGCGCCCGGCCCGGATAATGGGCGCGGCGAACGACGACACCGACGGGAACCATCGCCGTCACGCCTGGCCGGGAGCGCCGACGGTATCGGTCTCGCCCTCGCTGGTCGCGCGGCCAGAACGCAGCCTGAAATAGATCAGTACCGGAGCCGCGATGTAGATCGAGGAGTAGGTTCCGATGATGACGCCGAACAGCATGGCGGCAACGAAGGAACGAATGACCTCGCCGCCGAAGATGAACAGAGCAAGCAACGCCAGGAACGTCGTCGAGGACGTCATCACCGTGCGCGACAGGGTCTCGTTGACCGAGCGATCGAGCAGTTCCGGCAACGGCATCTTCTTGTATTTGCGCAGGTTCTCGCGAATGCGGTCGTAAACGACGACGGTGTCGTTGAGCGAATAGCCGACGATGGTCAGGATCGCGGCGATGCTCGACAGGTCGAAATCGAGCTTGACGACGACGAAGAAGCCGAGCGTCATCAGCACGTCGTGGGCGGTGGCGACGATGGCACCGACGGCAAATTGCCATTCGAAGCGGAACCAGACGTAGGCCAGGATGGCGAACATCGTCACCAGCAGCGCCACGGTGCCGTCGTAGGCGAGCTCGCTCGATACCGTCGGGCCGACGGTCTCCACGCGGCGGAAGTCGACGGTGTCGCCGAAAGCCTTGCGTACCTTGGCGATCGCCGCTTCCTGGGCGGCGTCGCCGCCGGGCTGCTGCTGGACCCTGACCAGCACGCTGGTGCCGGAGACGGCGTCGGAAACCTCGGTGACCTGCACGTCGCCGAGGTTGAGGCCGCCAAGGGTCGCGCGGATCGACGCCAGATTGTACGGCGTCGTCACCGGCTTCATCTCGATCAGCGAGCCGCCGCGGAAGTCGATGCCGTAGTGCGGGCCGATGAAGATGAACAGGACCACCGACAGGGTCGACAGGAACACCGACGCCGGAAAATTGAACCGGCGCAGCCACATGAACCGGATGCGGGTATTGTCCGGGATCATTCGCAGCTTGCGC
Organism: uncultured Bauldia sp.; assembly: GCA_964610725.1. Taxonomy (GTDB): domain Bacteria; phylum Pseudomonadota; class Alphaproteobacteria; order Rhizobiales; family Kaistiaceae; genus JBBDMC01. Next base: position 3,043 of record CAZSWL010000108.1, on the reverse strand, counting down.
ATCGCAGATCGTTTCCTCGCCGGTTGGCCTCAGATCGGAACCACTTTCGGCCGCCGCCAGGCGACCCACAGCGCCACGATCATGCGGGTGAAGGTGAAGGCGGTGAACACCGTGGTCACGATGCCGATGGCGTTGGTGACGGCAAAGCCGCGGATGGGCCCGGTGCCAAGCTGAAACAGCACCAGCGCGGCGATCATGGTCGTGATGTTGGCATCAAGGATGGTCGCCAGGGCGCGCTTGAATCCGAGGTCGATCGCGGCCAGAGCCGATCGCCCCTGTCTGAATTCCTCACGGATGCGTTCGTAGATCAGCACGTTGGAGTCGACCGCCATGCCCACGGTGAGCACGATGCCGGCGATGCCGGGGAGCGTCAGCGTCGCCCCGAGCAGGGTCAGAACGGCGATGATCAACAGGACGTTGACGACGACGGCCACGTTGGCGATCACCCCGAAGAAGCCGTAGGCGGAGAACATGAACAGCGCCACCAGGATGGTGCCGATGACCGCGGCGATCTTGCCGGCGCGGATCGAGTCGGCGCCGAGACCGGGTCCGACCGAGCGCTCTTCGACAATGGTCAACTTGGCCGGCAGCGAGCCGGCGCGCAGCAGGATGGCGAGGTCGTTGGCGCTCTGGACGGTGAAGTTGCCGCTGATCTGACCGGAGCCGCCGACGATGGGCTCGCGAATGACCGGCGCCGAGATGACCTTGTTGTCGAGGACGATCGCGAACAGCCGGCCGACGTTCTTGGAGGTGACGTCGGCGAACTTGCGTGCACCCGAGGTGTTGAGACGGAAGTTCACCACCGGCTGGTTGGTCTGCTGTTCGAAGCCGGCCTGGGCATCGACCAGGTCCTCGCCGGTCATCAGCGGCACATCGTCGACCTCATAGATCAGCGACGGGTTATCGGTCGATGGGAAGCGCACCGTGCCGGGCTGGGGCGGCGTCTGGCCTGCCTGCTCGCTGCTGATCTGGCCGTCGACGAGGTGGAAGGTCAGCTGGGCGGTCTGGCCGATCAGTGATTTCAGGCGCTGCGGGTCGCCAAGGCCGGGCGCCTCGACGAGGATGCGATCCTCGCCCTGGCGCTGGATGCTCGGCTCGGTCGTACCGAGCTGATTGATGCGCCGATTGATGACCTCGATCGACTGGGCGACGATGCCGCGCACCCGCTCCGCCAGGCCGGCCTGGGAATAGGTGAGCCGAGTGAGGCCATCCGGGTTGACGGTCAGGTCGAACTCGTGGACGCCGCCGCCGGCGAGCAGATTCGTTGAAAGCGTGTTGCGCAGCGGCTCGAGGCGCTTGCGCACGTCGTCCAGCCGGCCAAGGTCGCGCACGCGCAATTGTACGCCCTGGCCCTGGAGGGAGAGCCCGGTGTAGCCGATGCGGGGATTCTCCAGCATGGCGGTGCGCACGTCGCTGAGCAACGTGCGCAGGCGCTTCTGAATGTAGTCGGTGCGGTCGACCTGATAAAGCAGGTAGGCGCCGCCCTGCAGGTCGAGGCCGAGCACCACCCGCTGGTGCGGCAGCCACGCCGGCCACTCGGCCACCGCCGCCTTGGGGAAGAAGTTGGGTGTCACCACCACGACCGCCGCCAGGACGGCGAGCAGAACCGATACAACCTTCCAGCGGGCGATCTGAAGCATCAAGCGGAACCGGAGCGGGCGCGGGCGCCCGCGCTCAGCCGGTCTCCTTCACCGGTTCGCCCTTGGCGCGCACCTCCGCCACCATGGAGCGTACGACCCTGACGCGAACCCCCTCGGCCAGCTCGACCTGCAGTTCGCCTTCGTCGACCTTGGCAACCTTGCCGACCAGGCCACCAGTGGTGACGATGGTGTCGCCGCGGCGGACGTTGGCGACCATTTCGCGGTGCCGGCGGGCCTTCTGCTGCTGGGGACGCATGATCAGAAAATACATGATCACGAAGATCAGGATGATCGGCATGAACTGCACGAGCATGTTCGTCGTGCTGCCGCCGCCACCGGCCGTCTGTGCAAAAGCCTCGCTTATGAACATTCAGGCGTGCTCCTTGCCGTCGCCTCGACCGTGCTGCGGTTCGAAACGGCGCGGACTATAGCCGGGGCCGGCACCATTGCAAAACCATATGGGCCGCGCCGGCCGGTGTTGCCCCGCTTGGCGGCGGCAGACCCCCATGCTACCCCTGCCGCCCGTTCCGGTCGCGGCGGGCGAGGTAAAGATTTGCCATGGCGGACAAGGACATGAAGGCGATCGCCGAGCGACTCGACCGCCTGATTCGCCTGGTCGAGCGGGCAGTGCCGGCGGCGCCGGTCCCTCCCGATTTCGACGCCGCCGATGCCTTCGTCTGGTATCCGGGCGCGCGCGTTCTCGAACCGGTCGACAGGGTCAACCGGGTGGCGCTGACGCTGCTCAAGGGCATCGACCACCTGCGCGACATCCTGCTCGAGAACACCGAGCGCTTCGCCGCCGGCCTGCCTGCCAACAACGCGCTGTTGTGGGGAGCGCGCGGCATGGGCAAGAGCTCGCTGATCAAGGCGGTCCATGCGGCCATCGGCGGTGGCGGCCGGCGGCCACTCAAGCTCGTCGAGATTCACCGGGAAGACATCGAGACGCTGCCCGAGGTGATGGCCCTGGTGCGGGCTACACCGCATCGCTTCATCCTGTTCTGCGACGACCTTTCCTTCGACGGCGACGACACCTCCTACAAGTCGCTGAAGGCGGCGCTGGAAGGCGGAATCGAGGGGCGGCCGGACAATGTCATCTTCTACGCCACCTCCAACCGGCGGCATCTCCTGCCCCGCGACATGATGGAGAACGAACGCTCGACCGCCATCAGCCCGAGCGAGGCCGTCGAAGAGAAGGTGTCGCTGTCGGACCGCTTCGGTTTGTGGCTCGGCTTCCACAAGTGCAGCCAGGACGAATATCTCGATATGGTGCGGGGCTATGTCGCCCACTATGGCATGACGATCGACGACGAGCGGCTTCGTCATGAGGCCCTGGAATGGTCGACGACGCGCGGGGCGCGCTCCGGCCGGGTCGCCTGGCAGTTCATACAGGATCTGGCGGGGCG
>CAZSWL010000107.1:0-15699 GCA_964610725.1 uncultured Bauldia sp. | reverse complement strand
GTTGGCCGATGGCCCGCGCGCCCGTGTGGTCGACGAGCGACCGGACGTGCGCGTCGTGCCACTTGTCCGATACCCTTATCGCATCTTTTATCGCGTCGCCGATGAAGCGGTGGAAATCCTTCATATTCATCACGCTTCGCGTCAATCTGACGATATCTAGCGTCGCTTCGGCGGTCGCCATGCGGGGATAACTCACCCGATTCGGCCCCGCCAAAACGCCCCCGAAAAAAAGTTATCCCCGCTTGCGGAACCGCCCCGATAATCGTCGCATCCTCGCCCGCAAAGGGGCGCGCTCATGAGGCGTCTTTGGCGTGGGGCGGGGAGCGGCGCCTGCCGGCGGGAACGCATGTCCGTCGTCGGGGCGCTCCGGTCAGGACCGTCGGCACTACGACCGGCCGCCTGCCGCTGGTCCGGCATAGCCCGGGCCGGTGATTGAGGCTTAAGTTGAGGCCCTTCAGGGCCGCAATCCCCGCGCAAGCGGGGACCCAGACCCTGAAGATCCCAGCGAAGAAGCCTGGCCGGGGATCGAAAAATCGCCGCGGCGGGCGCTTCATGGAGCGCCCCATATCGGACTACCCGGACTGGCGTTCCAAGAGCGCCCGCCACCCCTTCGGCTCACAGACCGAAGGCCGAGAAAGAGGAGCAGGAAGGGACGAGCATCACCCGGAGTGGCAATCGCTCGCGGGAACGAGAGCGGCCGTGCCGGTCAGCCGGCGGCGCGCTGGGCGGAGGGGCCGCGGTCGGCCAGCGTCAGGTTGTGGGCGGTGTTGACCAAAGCGATGTGCGAGAACGCCTGCGGGAAGTTGCCGACCAGCCGCTTGGCGCGCGGGTCGTATTCCTCGGCGAGGAGGCCGACGTCGTTGCGCAGGTCGAGCAGCCGCTCGAACAGGTCGCGCGCCTCGTCGTGCTTGCCCATCATGGCGAGGTTGTCGGCGAGCCAGAACGTGCAGGCGAGGAAGGCGCCCTCCTGGCCGGAGAGGCCGTCGACGCCGTCCTCGGTATTGTAGCGGCGCACCAGCCCGTCGCTCATCAGCTCGCGGCGGATGGCGGTGACGGTGCCGACGATGCGCGGATCGTTGGCGGGCAGGAAGCCGATCGGTGCCAGTAGCAGCAGGGAGGCGTCGAGCGATTTGCCGCCGTAATACTGCACGAAGGTATTGCGCTCGGCGTCGAAGCCCTGCCGGCAGACGTCGGCATGGATGCGGTCGCGCAGCGCCCGCCAGCGGTCGAGCGGCCCGGCGAGCTTAAAGCGCTCGACGGCCTTGACCGCGCGGTCGAGCGCCACCCACGCCATCGTCTTGGAATAGGTGAAATGGCGGCGCGGTCCGCGCACCTCCCAGATGCCCTCGTCCGGCTTGTCCCAATTCGATTCGAGGAACTCGACCAGCGCCTGCTGCACCGACCAGGCGTGGTCGATCGGCCGGATGCCGTGGCGGCGCGCCACGTGGAAGGCGTCCATCAGCTCGCCGTAGACGTCGAGCTGGAACTGGGTGGAGGCGGCGTTGCCGACGCGGACCGGGCGGCTGGCGGCGTAGCCGTCGAGCCAGTCGATTTCGTATTCGATCAGTTGGCGCTCGCCGGCGACGCCGTAAAGGGTCTGCAGTTGCTCCGGCGTGCCGGCAACCGAGCGCAGCAGCCATTCGCGCCAGGCGCGGGCCTCCTCGATGAAGTCGGAAATGAGCAGGGCGTACAGGGTGAAAGAGGCGTCGCGGATCCAGCAGAAGCGGTAATCCCAGTTGCGGGCGCCGCCGAGCGTCTCCGGCAGCGATGTGGTTGCCGCCGCCACGATGCCGCCGGTCGGGTGGTAGGTGAGCCCCTTGAGCGTGATCAGCGAGCGTACCATCGGCTCGCGCCATGCCCCGTCGTAGCTGCACCGGGCCGACCAGTTGCGCCACCACGAGTCGTTCTCGCGCAGCTCGCGCAGCGGGTCGATCGGAGATGGCTCGGAAAGATGCGAGCGGTACGAGGTGAGCACGAACGGAATCGTCTCGCCGGCGGCGACCGTGAACGTGCCGACGGTGCGGAAGTCCTTGCCCGCGAGGGCGACCGGCGTGCGGATGCGCAGTGCCAGCGGGCCGGCGATGGCGCTGACCCCGTCGGCGGTGCGCTCGACCCATGGGATGACCTTGCCGAAGTCGAAGCGGAACACCATCTCGGTGCGCATCGCCACCTTGCCGTTGCGACCCTCGACGAGGCGGACCATGTCGGTGCGGTCTTCGCGGCCGGCGTACGGCATGAAGTCGATCAGCGCGACGGTGCCCTGGGGCGTGCTGAACTCGGTCTCCAGCACCAGGGTGTCGTCGCGGTAGCGCCGGCGCACCTCGGTCACCTCGCCTGCAGGCGCGATCAGCCAGCGGCCGTTTTCCTCGTTGCCGAGCAGGGCGGCGAAGCAGGCCGGCGAATCGAAGCGCGGCAGGCACAGCCAGTCGACCGAGCCGTCGCGGCCGACCAGGGCGGCGGTGCGCAGGTCGCCGATCATGGCATAGTCTTCGATGCGGGAGCTCATTGCGCCGGCGCTCCCGGCCGATGCGCGGCCCGGCACCCGCGATCAGCCATTGTCGCGGAAGCTCTCGTAAAGCATCATGCCGCCATCGACCACCAGCGTGGTGCCGGTGACGTAGTCGGAGGCGTCCGAGGCGAGCCAGACGGCAGCCCGGGCGACGTCGTCAGCGTCGCCGATACGGCCGTAGGGAATGAGCCCTTCGAGCTTGCGGCGGGCCGCCGCGGTGTCCCAGGCGGAGCGGTTGATGGGGGTGCGGATGGCGCCCGGCGCGATCGCGTTGACGCGAATCCTGGCCGGCGCCAGCTCCTGGGCGAGCGTTGTCATGAGCATGTGAATGCCGCCCTTGGAAGCGGCATAGTTGATGTGACCGGCCCACGGGATCACCTGATGGACCGAGCTCATGCAAATGATCTTGCCGGCCGCCCGCGACACGGTCTCGTCGACGCCGCGGCGCATGAATTCGCGCGCCACCTCGCGAGCGCACAGGAACTGGCCGGTAAGGTTGACGTTGATCACCTGCTGCCAATCGGCCAGCGTCATGTCGACCACCGCCGCGTCACGCTGGATGCCGGCGTTGGCAACCAGGACGTGGATGGTGCCGAGCTCGGCGACCACCTGCCCCACCATGGCGCGCACCTGCGCTTCGTCGCTGACGTCGGCGGCGACGGCGACGGCGGCGCCACCGCCTTTCTTGATGGCCTCCACGACGGCGGCCGCGGCGGCGCCTTCGGAGGCCAGATGGTTGACGACGACCGTGGCGCCGGCCCCGGCAAGGGCAAGGGCGGTTGCTTCGCCGATGCCCGAGCTGGCGCCGGTGACGAGCGCAACGTGCCGGGCCAATGGAGGTTCGGATGCTGTCATGGGTCAGTGATCGCGGTCTTGTCGCCGTCGCCCGCCGGCAGGCATAACACAAGGGCGAGGGGAGTGCGAAAAGGCCCGGGTCGGCCCCGCGCTGCTATGGCTCCTGCCCTGCGTCACCCCGTCCCGGCGCCGTCCTTGACCCCGGCGCCGACAAGGTGCAGGACAGCGCCACCCTCCGGGCGCAAACACGCAATATGACCGACACGACACTTTCCGCCGCGGCCACCTCAGAGGCCGCCGCTGAATGGGAAGGCGAATCACGCACCGTCAGCCTGCCCAGTCTGGTGGTGCTTGCCTTCGTCATCGGTGTGGTGGCGGCCCTCGGCGCCGTGGTCTTCCGCGCCCTGATCGCCGTTGTCCACAACGCCGTCTTCCTCGGCAGATTCGGCTTCACCCGCGACGCCAATGTGTTCGATCCGGCGAGCCCGTGGGGACCGCTGATCATCCTGGCGCCGATCGTCGGCGGCCTGGTCGTGGTCTGGCTGGTGCAGACTTTCGCGCCGGAAGCCAAGGGCCATGGTGTGCCCGAGGTCATGGACGCGATCTACCACAACAAGGGCAATGTCCGCGGCATCGTGGCGGTGGTGAAGTCCCTTGCCTCGGCGATCTCGATCGGAACGGGCGCCTCGGTCGGCCGCGAGGGGCCGATCATCCAGATCGGTGCCTCGTTCGGCTCGACGCTGGCCCGCCGCCTGTCGCTCGCCCGCTGGCAGAAGATCACGCTGCTCTCGGCTGGCGCCGGAGCCGGCATCGCGGCGACTTTCAACACCCCGCTCGGCGGCGTGTTGTTCGCGGTCGAACTGCTGCTGCCGGAAGTCTCCAACCGCACGTTCCTGCCGGTGGTGGTGGCAACGACCACCGCCACCTCGATCGCCCGCTTCGCCTTCGGTCTCGCTCCCGCCTTCTACGTACCGGATGCCGCCTTGCCGTCGACCCTGTCGCTGGACCCGGAGATCCTCGTTTCCTTCGGCGTGCTCGGTGTCGTCTGCGGCATTGCTTCATGGGCCTTTATCCGCGCCCTTGCCTGGTGCGAGGACGCGTTCCCCAAGCTGCCCGGCAACGCCTACACCCAGAACATTGTCGGCATGGTTCTCATTGGCGTCCTGTTCATGGCCTTCGACCTGTGGACCGGCCACCCACAAACGGCGGGCGTCGGCTACGCCACCATCCAGTCGATCCTCGACGGCGGCACTGCGACCGTGATCCTTCTGTTGGCGCTTTTTGCCGGCAAACTGGTAGCGACGGCGGTCAGCCTCGGTGCCGGTGCGTCGGGCGGCGTGTTTTCGCCGTCCCTGTTCATGGGGGCTACGCTCGGCGGCTCGCTCGGCGCGCTCGGGGAGTTGCTCTTTCCCGGCGTCGGCTTCTCGGTGATCGAGTTCGCCGTGGTCGGCATGGGCGCGGTTGTCGGCGGCGCCACCGGCGCCTCGATGACCGCCATCGTGATGATCTTCGAGATGACCCGCGACTACAACGTCATCGTGCCGCTGGTGGTGGCGGTGGCTTTGTCGACGGGGATGCGTCGTGCCCTCGTCACGGAGAACATCTACACCATCAAGTTGCGCCATCGCGGCCGGCCGATCCCGACCATCCGCCACACCAACATGTACCTGGTGCGGCAGGCCCGCGAGCTGATGAACCGCAACTTCATCGTCCTGCCGATCGGGACCTCGATCACGGCGGCGCTGGCCGATATTGCCGATCATCCGGGCAGGCACATCATCGTCGCGGACGGCTCGCGCATCGCGGGTGTCGCCCGGCTCACCGCCGAGTCCTACGTGCCTGATCGCCACGCCGGCCAGACGCTGAGGGCGGTGGTCGCCGAGGATTTCGTCATCGCGCCGGAGACCTCGATCCTCAACACCATCGTGTCCCGCATGAACCGGCGGCGGCGCACGCTGGCGATCGTGGTCAGTCGCCCGTCCGGGATTCCGCGGCCCGAGGATGTGGTCGGTGTCATCGACTCACCGGAGATCGCCGGCGCCGTCATCGCCAACCACTACGCCTGAATGCGTCTTCTGATCAGTGCCGGCAGGCGTCCGTCGATGGCGGCGAGGCCGAGGCCGATCGCCGCCATGCCGACGAAATGGTTGGCGGAAAGGCGCTCGCCGAGAAACAGGGCGCCGAGAAGGATGGCGGTGACCGGGATGAGGAAGGTCACCAGCATCAGGTTGACCGAACCGACGGTCGTGAGCAGACGGTAGTAGATGATGTAGGCAAGGAAGGTCGATAGCGCGCCGAGACCGAGCAGGGCACTCCACACCGTGGCGCCGGGCAGGGCCAGCGTCCACGGCCGGTCGACCACGAGCGCCAATGGAACCATGATCGCGGCGGCCGCGGCGATCTGGCCAGCGGCGGCGGCGAGAGGGGCGACACCCCGGCGCGCGAAGCGACGGGCGTAAACGGCCGAGAAGGCATAGCTGAGGGAGGCGGTGAGCACGGCGAGCTCGGCGCCAAGAGCGTCGCCGGCGCGAGCGAGCGCGTCGACCCCGACGAGAACGACGACCCCGCCAACGCCGACGACGACGCCGGCGAGCCGCGCCGGCGTCATCGGTTCGTCGTCGCTGAACGCGTGGGCGACGAGCACCGTGAACAGCGGCGTGGTGGCGTTGAGGATGGAGGCGAGGCCGCTGGCGAGTTGCCCCTGTCCCCATACGATCAGCGTGAAGGGGATGACGTTGTTGAGCACGCCCATGGCGGCGAACGCCGCCCAGGTGCCGCGGTCGCCGGGCAGGCGTCCGCCGATCATGTGGACGGCGAGCACCAGCAGGACCGCGCCAACGGTGACGCGGACGGCAACGATGGTCAGCGGCGCCAACGCGGCCACCGCCACCGCATTGAAGAAGAACGATCCGCCCCACAACAGCGACAGGGTGGCAAGCATCCCCCATTCGCCGGCTGTCATGGTGCGGTTGATCGGGGTCGACATCGGCTGTCTCGAGGGCGCGGCGGCACTGTAAGCGGAGACGGGCGTCGCCGCATGCCGTTTCTTGCCTGGGGACGACGGAATCTTTGGCTCACATTCGCCATTTTGCTAGGTTGCCCTTGCAACCCGATGTGGGGCTAAGGCTGAATGACGGCGCAATCGGCGGCCGAGACGACCGCCCGCAACAGGATCGCATCTGCCACGGCGCTGCCGCTCTGCGGCGGTGCGGGGGTGGTCGGTGTGCCCGCGCCGTTCGGGGCTGTGGCCGCCGCTGTGGCGGTCTGCCGCGTCGACGGCGGCGCAACCAACATGCCAATCGATCCGGACGGATCATGAACTTGGGTAAGGTCGTCCCGCCGGCCTGACCGGCATGACATGATCGACGGAGGTCGGACACCCTGAGCAGGCTCTACGTCGTCGTCGGTGGCGCCATCGTCGTCGCGTTGTTTGCGGCGCTGATCGTGCCGTGGTTCGTCAACTGGAACGACTACAAGACGACGTTCGAGATCGACGCCGAGAAGATTCTCGGCCACCCGGTGCACGTCGCCGGCACCGCCAGGGCGACGATCCTGCCGTCGCCGTCGTTGACCTTCACCGACGTGGAGGTCGCCGACGCTGTGGGCCAGCCGCTGATGACGGTCGATCGCTTCTCGGTCACCATCGAGTTGATGCCGCTGCTCCAGGGCGAGATCCGCATCATATCGATGACGCTCGGGCACCCGGTCGTCCACATCTCGGTTGACAGCCACGGCAACACCGATTGGTTCGCGCGCAGCGCGGCCTCCCGGGCGCTCGATCCCAAGAAGGTTGTGCTCGAGCGCGCCGAGATCAGGGACGGCGAGCTGACCTATGCCAACGCCCGCACCGGCGTCGCGCTCAACTTCGCGGGCATTGCCGCCACCATCGAGGCGAGCACGCTCCTGGGGCCGTGGCGGATCGAGGGCAGCCTGCTCGACAACGGCGAGCGCGTGCCTTTCCATTTCGCGACCGGCATCCGGCTCGCAGACGGCACCATCCGCGTCAAGTCGGACTTCAGCCCGGCGCGCTGGCCGGTGGCGGTCACCGCCGATGGCGTGCTCAGCAACACGGCCGAGGCGGGGCTTCGTTACCAGGGCACCTACAACGTCGCCCAGATCGACACTGACAGCGCCGATCAAGGCAACGCAAACGACTCCTTCGCCGGTTGGCGGAGCGACGGCAGCTTCGCGCTCAGCGGCGAGCGGCTGGTCATCGACAAGGCGGTGCTGACCAACGGGCCGCCGGATCGCCCCGCCAGCGTCGCCGGTGCGCTCACGGTGAATTTCGGTGCCAAGGCGTCGTTCTCGGCGTTGGTGAAGGCCCGCCAGCTCGACCTTGACCGCTCGCTCGGTGGCGGCCCCAACCAGCCGGTCGAAGTGTCGTCGGCCGCTCAGCGCCTCGTCGATTGGCTGACGTCGCTGCCCATCCCGCCGATTCCGGGACGGCTCACCTTCAACATTCCGGCGATCGTCGTCGGGGGCTCGATCATTCAGGGCGTCAACTTCGTCGCGGAGCCGGCCGCTGCCGGCTGGCAGATCAAGGGCTTTCGCGCGCGCCTGCCCGGACAGGCGACGCTTGACGCGGACGGCGTGCTGACCACCGAGAAGCAATTCGGTTTCGTCGGGACTGCGCGTCTTGCCGCCGCACAGCCGGCAACCTTCGCGGCGTGGTGGCGCGGACGCTCGCAGCAGGAGGCCGGGCGCCTGTTGGCTGCGTTCGACCTGGCCGGCAAGGTCGCCGTCGCGCCCGGCCGGGTCGCCGTCGACGATATCACTGCGCGCATCGGCGACGCCACCATCAGCGGCCGCTTCGCCTGGAGCGAATCACCCCGCGACCACCATCGCCACCTGGGCACCGACCTCAAAGCGGATCGCATCGATTTCGTTCAGGTCAAGGCGCTTGCCGAGCTTCTGGCCGGTCGCAATCTGACCGACGCTGCCGGCCTCGCCGACAGCTACTCGATCCTCCTGTCGGCCGGCGACTTTGCGTTTGAAAACGTCGACATGCGCGACGTGAACATCAACGCCGGCTATGCCGACGACGTGCTGACCGTGGTCCAGCTAGGCATCGGCGATCTCGGCGGCGCCAGCCTGAGGGTCACCGGCGGTCGCATCGACAATCTGACCACCAACCCGCGCGGCCACCTGGACGCCAAGCTGGAGGCGACCACGCTGGAGGGGGTGGCGCGCATCGTCAATCAGTTCTGGCCGAACAGCGGACTCGCCCACTGGCTGACCGCGGCTGCCCCGGCGCTGGCCCCGGCGGCGCTCAGCGCGCGCATCACCGCGCCGGCGGAGGAGGGCGGGAGCGGCTTCAGGGTCGCCCTCGACGGGGCCGCCGGCTCGACCAGCTTCAAGGTGGTCGCAGACGCCGGCGGCAGGCCGGCCGATTGGCAGACCGCCCCGGCCAGGCTTTCGGTTGAGTTCGATTCGCCCGACACGGCGGCACTGGGGCGGCAGGTGGGGCTTGGCGGCGTGGCGATCGACCGCGACAGCGGCGCCCACGTCGAGATCGAAGGCGCCGGCATTCCCGGCAAGGGGCTCGACGCCAAGATCACCAGCGAGGTTGCCGGCCTCACCGTCAACGCCTCCGGCAAGTTGACGTTCGCTGCCGATTTCATGCCGACGTTCGCCGGCACCTTCGCTGCCCGCTCCGACGACCTCGCTCCGCTGATCGCGGTGGCCGGGCTGGGGATTCCCGGTGCGGCGACGGGCACGAACGTTGACCTCGCGGGGACAGTCGACGTGGCAGCGACCGGCGCCACTCTCCAGTGGCAGCGCGGCACCCTCGCCGGTCAGGTGGTGGGCGGCAAGATCAAGCTGACGCGCAACAGCGACCAGAACTGGCAGATCGGCGGCGACCTCAATCTCGATGAGGCCGATCTCGGCTGGCTCACGGCGCTTGGTCTCGGTTTCCCGCCGATGCCGACCGGCAGCACGGCGACGCCGTGGTCGAAGACGCCATTCATCTCGCCGGTCTACGGCCCGGTCGAGGGCACGCTCAACGTCAGCGCTGATCACCTCGACGTTGGTGCTGTCGACATCGCCAACACCCGCTTCGATGTGGCGCTGGCGCCGCAGCGCATCGACGTCAACCTCACAGCCGGCCAACTTGCAGGCGGCGTCGTCACCGGCGGTCTGTCGATCCATAACGTTGCCGGCAACGCCAATCTGCTGGCCCGGTTCGACCTCAAGGGGGCGGCGCTCGATTCGTTTGTCTGGCAGCTCGACGGTCGTTCCGTCGCCACCGGCACGCTCGACCTCTCCGCCAACTTCGAGGCGACCGGGCGCTCGCCGGCCGGACTGGTTTCGAGCGCAACCGGTGGCGGCGTCATTTCAATCAGCGATGGCGAGGCGCGCTACGTCAATCCGGCTGCGGTGAGGCCACTGATACGCGCCTCCGATCTCGGCCAACAATACAGCGAGGACGCGCTGCGCCTGTCGTTCACCGAGGCGATCGACGGCGGCGTGCTCAAGTTCGATCAGGCCAGCAGCGCCTTCGCGATCACCGCCGGGGCCGTCCGCGTCAAGAACCTGAACATCCGCAGCGCCAATCTGACGGCGAACGGCAACGCGGTCATCGATTTCAATACGATGGCGCTCGACAGCGACTGGACGCTGACGTTCAACCCCGGTGACGCCAAGGTGCAGGGAACCGATCCACGCGCCGGCGTTGTCTTCCGCGGTCCGATCGCGGCGCCCAGCCGGTCAATCGACGTGCTGCCGCTCGCCGCGTACCTCAACATGCGCCAGGAAGCGCGCATGCTGGAGATCATCGCGATGGAGGAAGCGACCCGGGCGGAGAAGGAACGGCTCACGCAGCTGGTCGACAAGATCCAGCAGGATGACGCGCGCCGCGCGCGTGATGCGCGCCTGGCGGCGGAGGCGGAAGCACGTCGCCATGCCGCCGCGGTTGCGGCGGCAAGTGCGTTGGAGAACCTGCACGAAGCACGCGAGACGGTCAGTGAAGCGCGACGGGTGAGCGCCTTGAAGCTGTTCGCGGACAAGGCAGTGGCCGAAGGCAATGCAGCGCAGGCGGCTGCTGCTACTGCGGCAGGCCAGGCTGCCGCCGCTCAGGATGCCGCCGCGGCGGCGCGGGCCGCGCTGGCAAGAGCGATTGCCACGGAGCGGCAGGCAACGAACGACGCCAGCGCCGCGGTGGCGGCACTGGCCGCAGCACGCTCGGCCGGCGAGGCGGCCAAGGCCAAGGCGGCGGCGGCGCTCGCCGCCGCCACCGCGGCCGACCAGGCCGTGGCGAAGGCCGACGCAGCCCAGAAGGCCGCCAGTCGTCGGGCCGATGCTGCCGCCTCGGCAAGGGCGAATGCCGACGGCGTGCTGGCCGCGGCGGCGCGCAAGGCGGGCTCTGCCGGTGCGGCGGTGGACGCGGCCGATGCGCGTGCCGAGGCCGCGCAACAGGCAGTGGCGGCGGCCCGCGCGGCCAGCGCCGACGCCGTTGGCGCGGTGGACCAGGCCAGGCAGGCTCTCACCGAGGCGCAGGACAAGCTCGACGCGGCCAGCACCGTTGCCGACGAGAAGAACGCGGCGGAAGCGATGGCAACGGATGCCGTCAACGCCGCCACTGCCAGGAAGCACCAGGCCGATGCCGCCGCCACCGCGGCCGCGGCCGATCTCGCGTCGGCCGAAAAGGCCAGAGGCGCCGCCGGTGCCGCTCACGAATCGGCTGCGGCCGCGGCGGCCCAGGCGGCGTCAGCGGCAGCCGACGCCGCGACGACCGCCAAGGCGGCGGCGAGCGTTGCTTCCGCGCTGGCCGTCGGCCCCGGCGCCAGTCCCGATGCGATCGCGGTCGCCAAGAACGCGGAGGCCACCGCGCAGGTGACCGCCGATCGTGCCGTGGTGCGCAAGGCAGCGGCCGACGACGCGGCGAAAGCGGAGGCCGCCGCGCGCGCCCAACTGGATGGTGCCGAAGCTGCCCGCAGTGCGGCCGAACAGAAGGCGTCGGCAACCGCCAAGGAAGCCCAGGCAGCCGCGAGCGCGCTCAAGGGTGCCGTCGATGCGGCTCGCAAGGCCTCGGCAGAGAACAAGACCGCCGTTGCTGTGCTCGCCGCCGCAACGGCGGTCCGCGATGCCGCCGCGAACACGCTGCAAACGCGGCAAGCAGCAGCGGACAAGGCGGCGGCGGCCATCGCCGATGCCGAAAAGGCTGCCGCCGCGGCCAACGCCGCCGCGGCAACCGCGCGGACGGCCGCCGGCGGTGTGCTTGACGAGAAGACCGCCGCCGCAAGCGCGGCCGAGAAGGCCGCTGCCGAGGCCGATGCGGACGCAGCGGTGCTGAAGGACGCGACAGCCGCGAGGACAGCGGCCCTCGCCGATCAGAAGAGTGCCCACGCCGCGGCTGACGCGGCCGCGAGCGCCGCCGCCGCCGCTGCCAAGGCGCTGACCGAACGGGTCGATGCCAACGACGCGGCGAAACGCGCCCTCACGGCAGCGACCGAGGCGCGCAAGGCCGCGGAACAGAAGGAGGCTGCGGCGCAGGCCGCCGCCAACGAGGCCGCCCGCAGCGCCGAGGCGGCAAGTGAAGAGGCCAAGGCCAAGACGGCCGCGGCCGACGCGGCCAAGGAAGCTGCCCAGCGCGCCGCGGAGGAGGCTGGACCATTCGGTGCCGGCACGGCGCCGATCTCTGCGCAGCCGAAGAAGGCAGCGTCGCTGCCGCTGGCAACGCAGAGTGCGGCGGCGGTCGCCACCCCGCTGCCGCGGTCGGCACCGGCGGCGATGAAGGCGGCGGAGCGGCCACTCAACATCGTGCCGGCGCGATAGGCGGGCGGAAGTTCAGCGCGTGGGCGTCTGGCGGCGGTACCAGTCGAGTACGAACAGACGAAGGGCCGCGGACAGGTTCATGTCAGGTGCGCGGTCGCGGTCGATGGCCGTCACCAGGGCGGCAACGGTCAGCTCTTGTGCCGTCGCCACCTCCGCCAGGGCCTGCCAGAAAGGCTCCTCAAGGGAAACGCTGGTGCGGTGGCCGGCAACCGTGATCGAACGCTTGCTCACGGGTTGTGGTCGTCGGGTTCATCGGCGCGGCGGTGGCTGTCGAGGTGGCGTTCGGCACGTTCGCGCTCGTGCGCCTGGCGTTGGCGCTCGGCCTTGGTCCGGCCGAAGGCGTTGCGGTTCCGTGCGGCTCTGCGTTCGTGCTCGGCGCGAGCCCTGGCCTTGCGGGCGCGGCGCAGGCTGACGATATCGGCAGTCACGTCGGTCAGGCTCCGCAAACGCCCTACTTGGGTCCGATCATGTCCTGCGGCCGGACAATGCTGTCGAATTCTGCCGCGCTGACGTAGCCGAGGCGAACGGCTTCCTCCTTGAGCGTGGTTCCGTTCTTGTGGGCGGCCTTGGCGATTTCGGCGGCCTTGTCGTAGCCGATCTTGGGAGCAAGCGCCGTCACCAGCATCAGCGAGCGCTCCATCAGCGTTTTGATGTGGCCCTCATTGGCCTTGATGCCGACCACGCACCGGTCCGTGAAACTGGTCGCGGCATCGGCCAGCAGACGCACCGACTGGAGGAAGTTGTACGCCATCAGCGGATTGTACACGTTGAGCTCGAAATGACCCTGGCTGCCGGCGAAGACGATGGAGGCGTTGTTGCCGAAGACCTGGATGCAGACCTGGGTCATGGCCTCGACCTGGGTCGGATTGACTTTACCCGGCATGATCGAGGAGCCGGGCTCGTTCTCAGGCAACGACAGCTCGCCAAGTCCCGAACGCGGGCCGGAGGCGAGGAAACGGATGTCGTTGGCGATCTTGAACAGGCTGGTTGCTACGGCGGTGAGCGCGCCATGGGCAAAGACCATGGCGTCGTGTGCGGCAAGCGCCTCGAACTTGTTGGGTGCTGTGGCGAATTTCATTCCGGTCAAAGCGGCGACTTTCTCGGCGAAGGCCTCGGCGAAGCCGGCGGGCGCGTTGAGGCCGGTGCCCACGGCGGTGCCGCCCTGGGCGAGTTCCATCAGTCTCGGCATCGACTGCTCAATACGCTCGATGCCGTTCTCGACCTGCCGGCAATAGCCGGAGAATTCCTGACCGAGGGTGAGGGGGGTGGCGTCCTGGGTGTGGGTACGGCCGATCTTGATGATGCGCGCCCACTCGTGCGCCTTGTCGTTGAGTGCGTTCCTGAGCTTCTGCAGGGCCGGGATCAGACGGTGACGGATTTCCTCGGCCGCGGCGATGTGCATCGCCGTGGGAAACGTGTCGTTCGACGACTGACTCATGTTGACGTGGTCGTTGGGATGGACCGGCGTCTTGGAGCCGAGCGTGCCACCGAGGATTTCGATGGCGCGGTTGGCGATGACCTCGTTGGCGTTCGTGTTGGACTGGGTGCCGGAGCCGGTCTGCCACACGACCAGGGGGAAGTGGTCGTCGAGCTTGCCCTCGGCGACCTCCTGGGCGGCCTTGACGATCGCTGCGCCAAGCGTTGCGTCGAGCCTGCCGAGGTCCATGTTGACCTCGGCGGCGGCGCGCTTGATCAGGCCGAGCGCCCGAATGACCGGTGCCGGCTGCCCCTCCCATCCGATCGGGAAGTTGTCGAGCGAGCGCTGCGCCTGAGCTCCCCAGTAGCGATCAGCCGGAACTGCGATCTCGCCGAAGGTATCGGTTTCGGTGCGGGTCGCCGGTTTGTCGCGCGGCATGGCGAATTGCTTCTGTTGCGTCGGGCACGAGGTTGTCCCATCGCCCGGACCATAACACAAGCAATCGGCGGCTTCGGCGGCCTGTCGGCCAGGTCGCTGCAGTCGTACCGCTATTCGATGTCGTCGGCGCGTATGGGCCGCTTGGTGCCGACGATCATCGCCACAACCAGGTTCTCATTGTGACGATAGCTGGCGAGCGCCACGCCCGCGACATGCAGCCCGACCAGCAAGATGGTACCGTGGGCGGTCCAGTTATGGACGTGCTGCATCCAAGTGACGCCCCAGAACGCGTCGGTGGTCAGCAGCCAGCCGGTGAAAGCGGTCATGCCGGTCGCCAGGATGAGGGCGACAATCATGGCACCCCCCGCCGGGTTGTGGCCGAGGTGGCGGGCCTCGCTGCCGGTCGCGACCGCTTGGAGGTATGCGATCACTCGTTGCGGTGGGTGAACGAAGTGCGAAAACCGCGCGTAGGGCGTGCCGATGAAACCCCAGACAACGCGCAGCAGGACCAATCCGCCGGCGGCAAAGCCGGTCCACATGTGCACGTCCTCCCAGGAGTTGGCGCTGAGCCACGCAACCGCGAAGCTCAGCACCAGACTCCAATGGAACAAACGGACCAGCGGATCCCAGACGCGAATCCACCCGGGCTCGTGGTCGCCTGTCATCATTGCGGGTATCAGTTTTCGCCGGCTTCGGCGTTGTTCAGCCGCTGCAGCGTCTCGGCGTTGTAGGCCATGTTCATGCGCTGGCCGCTTTTGTCGGTCGCGTAGACCTCGTAGCAGCCGCTCTCGACCTTGATCTGGCGGATCTTCAGACCCTGTGACTGGAGAAGCGTCTCAAGGCTCGACTGGGGCTGCCACTTCGTTTGCGGAGCCATGCTGCACCCGTTCGCGGCGAGCGCGGGGCTGGCGACAAGGGCGGCCAATGCGGCAATCACAATTGCATTCTTCATTTGAAGTCTCCGGGAGGATTTTGACGTGCCCCGACCCGCACTGATGAGCCGGTGCATTTGACGGGCGCAGGTTATGGGCGGCGGTCTGACAGAGCGCTGACAACGCGAGGTCAACGCCCGGCTGCGGGGAGATGTCGCAGGACGCGGTCAGAAGATCCTGCGCTGCCACGCGCTTCGACGGTCGCGCACCTGAGCGACAAGGTCGAGCGTGGCGCCTTTGTGCCTATTTCTTGCGGAAAGCGTCGAGACTGACGATCTCGGCGGCACCAGCCTCGTCGTCGCTGGTGGCCTCTTCGTTCTCCGGTTTGGCCGCAATCGCCACAGGTGGCTTCGGGTGGTCAGGCTCTTCCGTCGCCATCGGGGCGACGTCGGGGCGCGATACCTGCTCGAATTGCAGCCCGAATTGCACCGAGGGATCGAAGAATCCCCTGAGCGCGCTGAAAGGGACGAGCAAGCGCTCAGGCACGCCGTTGAACGACAGGCCCACCTCGAAAGCATGCTCGGTCACCGTCAGATCCCAATACTGGTGTTGCAGGACGATGGTGATCTCCTCCGGGTACTCCTTGAGCAGCCGGCTCGAGATACGCACGCCGGGCGCGGTGGTGGCGAACTTGATGAAGAAGTGATGTTCGCCCGGAAGTCCGGTGCGGGAGACCTCGGACAGCACCTTGCGGACGACGCCGCGCAGGGCATCCTGGGCAAGGATATCGTAGCGGATGAGATCTTCAGCCATGGCTCGCCGGCGTGCCCCGATGCCAAATCGGGGCCACTTTTCGACAAGCGACCCCGGGAACGAAGTGGAGGCTTCTGTTG
>CAZSWL010000106.1:0-2990 GCA_964610725.1 uncultured Bauldia sp. | reverse complement strand
CCGAGCGTCTTGGCGGTGATCTCGACCCCCATGAACCGGTTCTTCTCCCATTTGCCGGCCTGGGTGGAGGCGTCGGCGGCCGGAAGCTGGCGGGCGACGGCGAACATCATGGCGATGGCGTGCTCGGCGGTGGTGATCGAGTTGCCGAAGGGGGTGTTCATGACGATGATGCCGCGGCGGGTGGCCGCGGCGAGATCGACGTTGTCGACGCCGATGCCGGCGCGCCCGATGACCTTGAGCCGGTCGGCCGCCGCGATGACCTTCTCGCTGACCTTGGTCGCCGAGCGGATGGCAAGGCCGTCGTAGCCGCCGATGGCGGCGACGAGCTTGTCCCTGTCCTTGCCGAGGTCGGGCTCGTAATCGACTGCGACGCCGCGATTGCGGAACACCTGGACGGCGGTCTTCGACAACTTGTCGGAAACCAGGACGCGTGGAGCGGTCATGGCAAACCTGTCTTGCTTGAGGGAACTACGGTCGCGGAATCATGCCGCCCTGGCGAGGGCCGCCTTCTCGATCGCGTACGACCATTCCAGCCATTCGGTCAGAACGGCGAGATCGGAAGACTCGATCGTCGCGCCGGCCCAGATGCGGAAATGGGGCGGCGCATCGCGGTGGAAATTGATGTCGTAAGCGACGCCCTCCTTGTCGAGACGCGCCGAGATCGCCCTCAGGAACGCCTCCTGCGCAGCAGCGTCGCGCCGGGTGACGTCCGGGTCGACGATCTTGAGGCACACCGAGGTGTTGGATCGGGTCGCCGGGTCCTCGGCGAAGAAGTCGATCCACGGCGTCCGTTCGGCCCACTCGGCCAGCACGCCGAAGTTGGCCTCGGCGCGGGCGATGAGGGCGCCAAGGCCGCCCAGCGATTTTCCCCAGCCGAGTGTGTCGAGGTAGTCCTCCACGCACAGCATCGACGGCGTGTTGATGGTCTCGCCGACGAAGATGCCCTCGTTGAGCTTGCCCGCCTTGGTCATGCGGAAGATCTTGGGCAGCGGCCACGGCGGCGTGTAACTCTCCAGCCGCTCCACGGCGCGTGGGCCGAGGATGAGCATGCCGTGCGCCGCCTCACCGCCGAGCACCTTCTGCCAGGAGAAGGTGACGACGTCGAGCTTGTCGAGCGGCAGCGGCTGCGCGAACGCCGCCGAGGTGGCGTCGCAGATGGTCAGGCCGGCGCGATCCGTCGCAATCCACGCCCCGTCCGGCACCCGCACGCCCGAGGTGGTGCCGTTCCAGGCAAACACGACATCATGCGAGAAATCGACTCGGCCGAGATCGGGCAGCTTGCCGTAGTCGGCGGTGATCGCCCGCGCGTCCTTCACCTTGAGCTGCTTGGTGATGTCGCTCACCCAGCCGAGCCCGAACGATTCCCAGGCGAGCACGTCGACCGGCCGCGCACCGAGCAACGACCACATCGCCATTTCCATGGCGCCGGTGTCCGAGGCGGGCACGATGCCGATGCGGTAATCGGCCGGCACCTCAAGCACCTCGCGGGTGAGATCGATCGCCGCCTTGAGCTTGGCCTTGCCGATCTTGGCGCGGTGCGACCGGCCGAGCGCGGCGCCGCTGAGCGCCTCCAGCGACCAGCCGGGTCGCTTGGCGCATGGTCCTGAGGAGAAGTTGGGATTGGCCGGCCGCCGGGCCGGCATCGCGGGAAGTGTCATCGGCTCTACCCTCTCAGATAGATGCTCCTCGTTGGGGAGGAGTGTCCCGCCGCGGCCAATACCCTTGGCCCACCGACGAGTCAATCGGGTGCGACAACGCCGCCTGCCCTTGGCGGGCAGGCGGCGTCTTACCGAGCCGTTGGAGAGGAGCTCAGATCCTGGCTGGCCGGCCGTGGTCGCCGGGAAGAAACGGAAGGGCCGCGGACGACCCGCGACGCGGCTCTTCCATTTGGTCCGGCTGCACGCGTACACGAGGCCACGACCAAGTCCACGCACTGATGATTATCGACCGCCAACCCTTAAGGCCGGCTTAACCACATTGTTTAACCGGTGTGGCAGCGCCGGCAGAGCAAATCGGCGTAATCCGGCGGCATTCCGCCGCCCGCGCGATCTCTTGCGGTTAACCGGAACGGACGGGGGCGTCTACGCCTGCGGCTGCGGCTCCATGCCGGTCTCCGGCCCCTCGGACGACCGCTTGGGCTTGCCTTTGGTCACCGGCACCGCCGAAGTCTTGGTCGTCGCCGACTCTTCCGCGCTCTCGCGCACCGGCGGCTTGCCGACGAGCAGGTTCTTGATCTCCTCGCCCGACAGCGTCTCGTACTCGAGCAGGCCTTGCGCCAGCGTTTCCAGCTGGTCGCGGTTGGTCTCCAGGATCCGCCGCGCCTCGGCCAGTCCGCTTTCGACCAGCCGCCTGATCTCGCCATCGATCTTCTGGGCGGTCTGCTCGGAGACGTTCTGCTGACGCGACACCGAATGGCCGAGGAATACCTCTTCCTGGTTCTCGCCGTAGGAGACGGTGCCGAGCTCATCGCTGAGGCCCCAGCGCGTCACCATCATGCGGGCAAGCCGCGTCGCCTGCTCGATGTCGGTCGCCGCGCCCGAGGTGACCTTGTCCTTGCCGAAGATCATCTCTTCGGCGATGCGGCCGCCCATCATGATGGCGAGCCGCGAGGTCATCTGTTCGACGCTCATCGACAGCTTGTCGCGTTCGGGCAGCTGCATGACCATGCCCAGCGCCCGCCCGCGCGGGATGATCGTCGCCTTGTGCACGGGATCGGTCGCCGGCACGTGCAGGGCGACGATGGCGTGGCCGGCCTCATGGTAGGCGGTCAGCCGCTTCTCGTCCTCGGTCATCACCAGGGTGCGGCGCTCCGCGCCCATCATCACCTTGTCCTTGGCGTCCTCGAACTCGGCCATGGTGACGAGGCGCTTCCCCCGCCGGGCGGCGAGCAGTGCCGCCTCGTTGACCAGGTTCATCAGGTCGGCTCCGGAGAAGCCGGGCGTGCCGCGCGCGATGACTTTCAGATCGACGTCGGGCGCCAGCGGCACCTT
>CAZSWL010000105.1:0-3313 GCA_964610725.1 uncultured Bauldia sp. | reverse complement strand
GTCAACACCCAGTTCCAGCGGCTGTTCGCCCATCTGTTCGGCGGCGGTACGGCCGAACTGCAGCTCGTTGAATCCGACGATCCGCTCGAAGCCGGCCTCGAGATCCTCGCCCGCCCGCCCGGCAAGAAGCCGCAGACGATGACGCTGCTCTCGGGCGGCGAGCAGGCGCTGACCGCACTGTCGTTGATCTTTGCGGTGTTCCTGACCAACCCGGCACCGATCTGCGTGCTCGACGAGGTCGATTCACCGCTCGACGACGCCAATGTCGAGCGTTTCTGCGACCTCCTCGACGAAATGGCGCGCGATACCGATACCCGCTTCCTGGTCGTCACGCACAATCCGATCACCATGGCGCGCATGCAGCGGCTGTTCGGCGTCACCATGGCGGAGCGTGGCGTTTCGCAACTGGTCTCGGTCGACCTCGAGACGGCGGAGCGGTTCCGCGAGGCGGGCTGAGGCCGACCGGCACGCTATGACGTCCGCAGCCACCGCCCTGCTTGGCTGGTACGACCGCCACGCCCGCCGCTTGCCGTGGCGGGTGGGCCCGCGCGAGCAGGCCCGCGGCATCAGGCCGGATCCCTATCGGGTGTGGCTTTCCGAGATCATGCTGCAGCAGACGACCGTCGCCGCGGTCAAACCGTACTTTCAGGCGTTCGTCGCCCGCTGGCCGACGGTGAACGCCCTCGCGCGAGCGCCGCGCGAGGAGGTGATGAAGGCATGGGCAGGGCTTGGCTACTACGCCCGCGCCCGCAACCTCAAGGCATGCGCAGAGGTAGTCTGGCGCGATCACGGTGGCCGCTTCCCCGGGACGGCCGTTGAACTCAAGGCGCTGCCCGGCATCGGCGACTACACCGCCGCGGCGGTGGCAGCGATCGCGTTCGATCGACCGGAGACGGTGGTCGACGGCAATATCGAGCGGATCATCGCGCGCCTGTTTGCGGTCGGCCTGCCGTTGCCGGGGGCCAAGGCAACCATCCGCGACCACCAGCGCGCGCTGACGCCGGCGGTACGCGCCGGCGACTACGTCCAGGCGATGATGGATCTCGCCGCGGCGATCTGTACGGTGAAGAGACCGGCGTGCGCGGTCTGTCCGCTGGCGTCAAGCTGTCGCGCCTCCGCCGCCGGCAATCCCGAGGCCTATCCGGTCAGGCCGGCAAAGGTGATGCGGCCGACCCGGTATGGTGCCGCCTTCGTGGCGGTCAGGTCGGATGGGGCGGTGCTGCTCAGGCGCCGCCCGGACAACGGGCTGCTCGGCGGTATGGTCGAGGTGCCCGGCAGCCAATGGTCGAGTCGCACGAGGCGCTTGCCGGGACCGATTGACGCACCGCTTCAGGCCGACTGGCGCCGTTTGCCGGGCGTGGTGGTTCACGTGTTCACCCACTTCCGCCTCGAGCTCGCCGTGTGGACGGCGCGGTTCGACGGCGCCGCCCCTGCCGGGTACTGGTGGGCTGCCGCCGCAACCCTGCACGAAGAGGCGCTGCCGAGCGTGATGAAAAAAGTGATCGAGGTCGCGCTGCCCGGCGCGACGCGGACGAAGCCGCAAGGAAAGGCGGCGTGAGCGACATACGCCATATCGTCCTCGACCTCGGCGACGTGCTGCTGCTGTGGGATCCGGAGCGCCCCTACCGGCGGCTGATCCCCGACGAGGCGGAGCGGCACCGCTTCCTCACCGAGGTGTGCTCGCCGGAGTGGAACATCGAGCAGGATCGCGGCCGGTCGTGGCCAGAGGCCGAGGCCGCGCTGATCGCCGCCTATCCGGCCGACGAGGCGATGATCCGTGCCTACCGTCGCCATTGGTCGGAGATGATGCCCGGCGAGATCGACGCAACGGTGACGGTGCTCGATGATCTGCTCGCCAGCGGACACGACGTGACGGCGCTTACCAATTTCGCCTCCGACACCTTCGAGGAGGCGCGGACCATGTTCCCGCTCCTCGACCGTTTCCGTGGCGTGACGGTGTCGGGCCGCGTCGGCGTGTTGAAGCCGGACCTCGCCATCTATCGCCACCACGCCGACACGTTCGGACTGGATCCGGCGGCGACCCTGTTCTTCGATGACAAGCCGCAGAACGTGCTGGGTGCTCGCGCCGCCGGCTGGCACGCCGAACGGTTCACCGACGCCGAGCGCATGCGCAACGATCTCGGGCGCTACGGAATTGCGATCGGCTGAGGCGGTCCTCCAGCGACCCGGCATGCCGCGCTATCGGGTCAACGCGCGTCAGGCCCGGCCGTCGCCAGCTCGCGGCGCACGATCTGGCGCAGCGCATCGATCGGGCTGAGCGCGCCGTCGCGGCGGGTGTGCCAGAACGTCCAGCCGTTGCAGGCATCAAGACCTTGCACCAGGGCGCCGACCTTGTGGATCGAGCCGACGTGGTCGCCTGACCTGAGCGAGCCGTCGGCGCGCACCTCGGCGGCGTGGCGGGCGCGCGCGTCGGTGAGGACGGCACCAGGCCGGACGAGACCGGCCTCGACCAGCGCGCCGAAGGGAACGCGCGGCTCGACGCGTTTTCCCTCGGAGACCTTGAGCGCCGAGGGGGCGACCGGCTCGACCGCCGCAATGCGAGCCGTCGCGGCGGCGATGTAGTCCCTCTCGCGCTCGATGCCGACGAAGTGGCGGCCAAGGCGTTTGGCGACGGCGCCGGTGGTGCCGGTGCCGAAGAACGGATCGAGGACGACGTCGCCCGGCTTCGTCGAAGCGAGCAGGATACGGTGGAGGAGGGCTTCCGGCTTCTGGGTCGGATGGACCTTGTGACCGGTCGCGTCCTTCAGCCGCTCGTTGCCGGTGCACAGGGGGAACAGCCAGTCGGAGCGCATCTGCAGCTCGTCGTTGGCGATCTTGAGGGCGTCGTAGTTGAAGGTATAGCCCTTGGTGCGGTCGCGGCTTGCCCAGATCAGCGTCTCGTGGGCGTTGGCAAAGCGGCGGCCGCGGAAGTTGGGCATCGGATTGGTCTTGCGCCAGATGACGTCGTTGAGCAGCCAGAAGCCGAGATCCTGGACGATGGCGCCCACCCGGAAGATGTTGTGGTAGGAGCCGATCACCCACAGCGCGCCGGTCGGCTTGAGCACCCGCCGGCAGGCCATCAGCCATGCGCGGGTGAAGTCGTCGTAGGCGGCGAAGCTGGCGAACTTGTCCCAGTCGTCGTCGACGGCATCGACGCGCGAATCGTCGGGGCGCTTGAGGTCGCCTTCGAGCTGGAGATTGTAGGGCGGGTCGGCGAATACCAGGTCGACCGACTGGGCCGGCAGCTTCGCCATCTCGGCGGCGCAGTCGCCGACCAAAATGCGCGCTTGCGGGGATTCTGAAACTCCACGGG
>CAZSWL010000104.1:0-4531 GCA_964610725.1 uncultured Bauldia sp. | reverse complement strand
CCACCGGTGTGGGCAAAACGGAGCTGGCACGAACGCTGGCGGCGTCTCTATTCGATGACGAGCGGGCGATGATCCGGATCGACATGTCGGAGTACCAGGAGAAGCACACCGTCGCGCGGCTCATCGGCGCGCCTCCCGGCTACGTCGGGTTCGAGGAAGGAGGGCAGCTCACGGAGGCGGTCCGCCGGCGGCCGTATTCGGTCCTCCTGTTCGACGAGATCGAGAAGGCCCACCACGACGTCTTCAACGTGCTGTTGCAGGTGCTCGACGACGGCCGGCTGACCGACGGCCAGGGGCGCACGGTCGACTTCCGCAACACCCTCATCGTGATGACCTCCAACCTCGGCAGCGAGTTCCTCGCCGAGGTCGGCAAGGAGGACATCGACCAGGAGGTGCGCGAGCTGGTGATGAACACGGTGCGGTCGCACTTCCGGCCGGAGTTCCTCAACCGACTCGATGACATCATCCTCTTCCACCGCCTCAAGCGGGGCGACATGGGCGCGATCGTCGACATCCAGCTCGCTCGCCTGCAGAAGCTGCTCGACGAGCGCAAGATCGTGCTCGATCTCGACGAAACGGCGCGCAACTGGCTGGCGGAGAAGGGCTACAACCCGGTGTACGGGGCGCGGCCGCTGAAGCGGGTCATCCAGCGCGAGGTGCAGGATCCGCTCGCCGACAAGATGCTCGCCGGCGAGGTTCCCGACGGCTCGCACGTCAAGATCACCGGCGGCGCCGACAAGCTGCTGTTCCTGCCGCAGGTCGCCGGCGGCAAGGGCAAGGCGGCGTAGGTCGTCGCTCGCCGGCGACGGCGACGGCGAGCGGCGACAGCGTGCGGTGACCAATGGCGGCGACCGATCCGAATGAGGCGGGCGACGGCCGGCAGGCAGCCGTCCGCCAGGCGTTCCGCCTCGAGGCGCTGACTCTCGCCTGGATGACGGTCGAGGCCGGCGTCGCCATCGGTTCGGGCATCGCGGCGGGCAGCCTGGTGCTTGTGGCCTTCGGCTTCGACAGCTTGATCGAACTCGGCTCGGCCGTCGTTCTGATCTGGCGCCTGACGGTGGAACTGCGCCGCGGGCAGACCTTGGCCGAGGGCGCGGAGCGGATCGCGTCGCGAATCGGCGGCGGACTGCTGTTTGCGCTCGCCGCCTACATCGTTGCCAGCGCCGGCTGGAAGCTTTGGATGGGAGAGGGAGCGGAGTTCTCCGCGGCGGGCCTGGTGGTGGGCGTCGTCGCGGTCTTTGCCATGTACTTCCTGGCAAGGGGCAAGCTTCGCCTCGCCGATAGGCTCGACAGCCGGGCGCTGCGCGCCGACGCGGTCGAAAGCGCCACCTGCGGCTGGCTCGCCCTGATCGTGGTGGTAGCTCTCGTAACTCAGCTTGTCGTCGGCGCGTGGTGGCTCGACGCCGCTGCCTCGCTGGCGATCGTGTGGTTCCTCGTGCGCGAGGGGCGGGAAGCGTGGAGCGAGGCCGCCTAGTTGGCCGAGGCCACCTTGGTCGGCTCCTCGTTGCCGAGGAGCGTGTCGATGCGATCGCGCTCGCGATCGAAGGCGGTAAGGTAGTCGTCCTGGAGAACGCGACCGCGCGGCAAGCGGATGCGCAGCGGATCGACCGGCTTGTGGTTGATGCGAATCTCGAAGTGGAGATGCGGTCCGGTCGACAGGCCGGTCGAGCCGACGTAGCCGATGATCTGGCCCTGATGGACGTGAGCGCCGGGTACGATGCCCTTGGCGAACTTCCACTGGTGCCCGTAGGCGGTCTCGTAGCCGTTGGTATGCTTGATGAGGGTGAAGTTGCCGTAGCCGGAGGCCCGCCCGGCCCGTTCGACGATGCCGTTGCCGGCGGCAAGGATGGGCGTGCCGCGCGGCGCGCCGTAGTCGACGCCGGTGTGCAGGATGCGGCGGCCGAGAATGGGGTGGATGCGCCAGCCGAAGCGCGAGGTGATGTGGGCCGAAGGCACCGGCTTGCGGATCAGGAACTTCTTGGCGCTCCTGCCATCTCCGTCATAGTAGTCGACGACGCCGTCGTCGGAGGTGCGAAAACGGTAAAAGCGCTTGGTGACGCCATTGAGGGTGAGCGAGGCGAACAGGATTTCGGGATCGGTCGCGTCGCGGTCGCCGGGGTCGGGCAGCGAGTGGAAGACCTCCATCGAGTCGCCGGGGGTGACGTGCGCCTCGAGGTCGACGTCGAAGGCGAAGATGCGGATCAACTGGTCCACCAGCGGCTTCGGAATCTGCTGGGCGAGCGCGGTCTCGTAAATGGCGTTGTACAATTGGGGCAGGCCGCCGGAGGACGACGCCGGCGGCGTCTCGGCGAATTGGCTCGGCGGCGAGGCCGGTTCGTCGGCGCGCACGAAGACATTGTTGTCGGAGCGGGCGACGGTCGCCTGGTGGGCACCCTTGTCGTAGATGCTCACCCGCATGATGTCGGGGGAGTCGGTGTCCTCGCCGCTGAACGCCAGGCGAACCTGCTGGCCGGAATGAAGATGATTGACGTCGACCAGCGGCGACAGGGCATGGACGATCTGGTCGGCATCGGACTGGTCGACATGGTTGCCGATGAGCAGCGAGCGCAGATCGCTGTTGTTGGTCGCGGCAACCATCTGCTCGCGGAAATCGCCGACGCTGCCCGAAGTGTCGCTCTTGGCAACGTTGGAGACGTTCTCCGGAACGATGCGCACGCCGAGCGCCGACAACCGGCCGGTGCCGTCGACGTCGGCCTGTCCGGCATCGGCGTAAGGCAGCGTCGCGGTCTCGATGTCGCTGTCGATGGCGATGTGGGCGGCGGCGCGGACGGCCTGCTCGACGTCGGCGGAGGTGATCGCGGCGGCGGGCTCGAGGTCAGGGTCGCCGATCGGGAAGGGGCTGACCTTGACGGCGACCTCGCCGTCGACGTTGGCGCCGTAAAGCTGGTCGCCGGTGGCGGCGGGGGCCTGGCCGTCGGGTGCCGGCGTCGCCGGTTCGGGGGTAGTGCTGTCGGCCAAAATGTGCGTCATGTCGAACGGCGGCACCTCGGCGGCGAGCTGCTTGTTGTCGCTGACGGCGAGGGTGGCGTCGACCTTGGCGAAGGGCTTGAGCTTGATGAAGTCGCGCTCGCCCTGACGGGTGACGGTGGAGACCTGCAGAATCTGGCGGGTGGCGACCTGCTCCTCGAGCGGGCGCATGCGATCGCTCTTGCGCCCGAACACCAGCCCGCCGGTCCCGGTGCCCTTGGTCGCGAGGTCAGGCAGCGAGGCGAACTGGTCGGGGTGATTGAGGGCGCCCATGAGGGCGGCACCCATCAGCACGATGGAGGTCACGCCGGTGAGGATGGTGCCGGTGAGCCAGCGCCAGCTGACCGCGCGGTGGACGGGAGCGTGATCGACGGTGCGTTCGGCGCCGATCGACAGCGGCGGCTCACTGCCGAGATCAATCGTCCCGGCATCGGCGCCGTGCATGATCATGCCGAGCCGCGTCGACCCCCTCACCGGCCTTAACATCTCCCCGCTCGGCAACGGACGGTTGTGCGTCCGCGCTACCCCCAAGGCAACGCCACGGACCTTGGCCGCCACGACGGCCGAAGTCAACGCGACGAATCTACCGGCAAACGGTGGCGGTTTTTTTGGGCATGATTAAGGCCGCGGCGGTGATTGCGTGATCGCGTCGCAGCCGCCACATCGCTGCGGAAGGAGTTGACATTGCGCGTGGCCCCCTCCTATATATCGGGCTTGCACGAGGGCGGCACCGCCGCTGGCGGCGCCGTAGGTGCCTCGGTTTTCTTGCCGTGGATCGTGGGGCGGAATTCGCTTCGGCGAATGCCTCTTCGGTGTGGCTGCGAGGCTTCGTTGCCGCGCGGCCGCAAGGGAACCGCACCCGGCGTGCGCAGTGCAGCGCGGTATCGGCACGCCGGTACCGGACGATGGTTCGCCATCGTGTTCTTTGACAACTGAATATGAAGAAAGAGAAACGTAGGCGGCGGAGTCCTTGCGGGCGTTGCCAGCAATGGAGCGCCAAACGAGACTTCGGCGGTACTACGTTTCTTGTCTAAGCTTACCGGTCATCACCGGCCCTAGCGGCCGGATGGTGACGGTGTGCTTGGGACTCGTCAAACGTTGTGATCGGCCGAGACAAGTTCTCAGTCCAACCTGAGAGTTTGATCCTGGCTCAGAACGAACGCTGGCGGCAGGCCTAACACATGCAAGTCGAGCGAGAAGCAGCCCTTCGGGGCTGTGGACAGCGGCAGACGGGTGAGTAACACGTGGGAACGTACCCTTTGGTTCGGAACAACTCCGGGAAACTGGAGCTAATGCCGGATGAGCCCTACGGGGGAAAGATTTATCGCCGAAGGATCGGCCCGCGCCTGATTAGCTTGTTGGCGGGGTAATGGCCCACCAAGGCAACGATCAGTAGCTGGTCTGAGAGGATGATCAGCCACACTGGGACTGAGACACGGCCCAGACTCCTACGGGAGGCAGCAGTGGGGAATATTGGACAATGGGCGCAAGCCTGATCCAGCCATGCCGCGTGAGTGATGAAGGCCTTAGGGTTGTAAAGCTC
>CAZSWL010000103.1:0-8320 GCA_964610725.1 uncultured Bauldia sp. | reverse complement strand
GTCGAGCGCATCCGCTCGGCCCGCCCCGACATCGCGCTTGCCGGCGACTTCATCGTTGGTTTCCCCGGCGAGAGCGCGGCCGATTTCGCCGACACCCTGTCGCTGGTCGAGGAGGCCGGCTACGCCGCCGCCTTCTCGTTCAAGTACAGCCCGCGTCCGGGCACGCCGGCGGCGTCTGCCGAACAGGTGCCCGCCGCCGTCAAGGCCGAGCGCCTCGCCCGCCTGCAGGCGCTGCTTGATCGGCAGCGCGTTGCCTTCATGCGTTCGCGGGTCGGCACCGTCGCCGAGGTGCTGTTCGAGCGGCGCGGACGCCATCGCGGCCAGATCGTCGGCCGCTCGCCGTGGCTGGTGCCGGTCCAGCTCACCGCCGCGCCGGAGTTGATCGGCACCATCAGCCGCGTGGACATCGAACAGGCGGGTGCCAACAGCCTGTTCGGCGCACTCGCCGGCGCGCGCACCGCCGCCGCCGCTGCGGCCGTCGCGGTCTCCGCCTGATGGCGCGTGCCGCGCCCGATCTCGGCCACCCGGTCGCCGAACGGCCTCACATTGTCGTCACCTTCGACGACAACCGGCTGACGGCGGCCCTGTTCGGCGAGTTCGACCAGAACCTCGCCCTGATCGAACAGCGCCTCGGCGTCGACGCCGTCGCGCGTGGCAACCAGGTGACCCTCACCGGCGATGCCGACGCCCTTGCGCGCGCCCGCCTCGCCCTCGACATTCTTTACGGACGCCTGCAGTCCGGCCATGAGATCGCGGCGGGCGATGTCGACGGCGCCATCCGCATGGCGACTGCCGCCGAGGCGCAGATGGACCTGCCCAGCCTCGAGCCCAGGGGGCGTCTGGCCATGGCCCAGCTCGCCACCCGCCGGCGCACCGTCATGGCGCGCACGCCCACCCAGGACGCCTACATCCGCGCCTTCGATCGCGCCGAGCTCACCTTCGGCATCGGTCCGGCTGGCACCGGCAAGACCTATCTCGCCGTCGCCTATGCCGCCGCCATGCTCGAGCGCGGGGCCGTCGACCGGCTGATCCTGTCGCGTCCGGCGGTCGAGGCGGGCGAGCGCCTCGGCTTCCTGCCCGGCGACATGCGCGACAAGGTCGATCCCTACCTGCGCCCCCTCTACGACGCCCTCTACGACATGATGCCGGCCGAGCGCATCGAGCGCGGCCTCGCCTCCGGTGTCATCGAGGTCGCCCCGCTCGCCTTCATGCGTGGCCGCACCCTGTCGCACGCCGTGGTCATTCTCGACGAAGCGCAGAATACCTCGTCCATGCAGATGAAGATGTTCCTCACCCGCCTTGGCGAGAACTCGCGCATGATCGTCACCGGCGACCCCAGTCAGATCGACTTGCCGCCCGGGCAGGTTTCCGGGCTGGTCGAGGCGATCGGCCTCCTCGACGGGGTTACCGGCATCGCCGAAATCCGCTTCACCGCCGCCGATGTCGTCCGCCACCCGTTGGTCGCCCGCATCGTCGAGGCCTACGACGCCGCCGAGCGATCCGAGTCCGGTGGCGGCATCTGACGCCGCCGGTGCCTGCGCCCACGCCGTCCCCGACCGTGGCCGTCGACGTTCTGGTGGAATCCGGCGACTGGCCGGCGACGGCCGTCGTGCGGCGGCTTGCCGCCAGCGCGGTCGCCGCCGC
This sequence comes from uncultured Bauldia sp., assembly GCA_964610725.1. GTDB lineage: Bacteria > Pseudomonadota > Alphaproteobacteria > Rhizobiales > Kaistiaceae > JBBDMC01. The sequence continues at coordinate 6,676 of CAZSWL010000103.1, read as the reverse complement.
CGCCGCCAGCGTAGCGGACCGGATCGCGCCGTCGGCCGAGGTCTCGCTCGTCTTCACCGACGACGCTCACGTTCGCGCTCTCAACCGACGCCATCGCGGCCGCGATGCCGCCACCGACGTTCTCTCGTTTCCCGCCGCGCCGCAGGTGGCTGGCAAGTCCGGGCCGATGCTCGGCGACATCGTCCTTGCCTTCGAGACCGTGGCCGGCGAGGCCGCCGCTGCTCGCCTGACGCTGGCCGCCCGCGTTTCCCATCTGATTGTTCACGGTTTTCTTCACCTTATCGGCTACGACCACGGCAATGCGGGAGAGGCAGCCGTGATGGAGCGCCTTGAAACCGCTATACTCGCCCGCCTCGGAATCGCCGATCCCTACGAGGCTGGCTGACGGCGACCAGCCCGCGCGACCAATGAACGACAGCGACAAACCAGGCGACAGCGCCCAGACCGCAGCTTCCCCGCAAGGCGCGGCTGATCGTCGCGAGACCTGGTTCGACCGCATCCGCGCCGCCGTCGGGCGCAAGGGATCCGGCTCGCTGCGCAATGACCTCGCCGCCGCCCTTGCTGCCGATGACGTGACCGCGGTCTTCACGCCGGCCGAGCGGGCGATGCTGGTCAACATTCTGCGCATGCGCGAGGTGCGTGTCGAAGACATCATGGTGCCGCGCGCCGACATCGTCGCGGTCGAGATCGGTGTTCAGTTGGCCGAGCTGCTGCTGAGCTTCCGCAGGTCCGGCCATTCCCGCATGCCGGTCTTCCGCGACACTCTCGACGACCCGATCGGCATGGTCCACATCAAGGACCTGATGGGCGTGGTGACCGAGGAAGCCGCGCGCGACGCCACCGCTCCCACCGCCGCTCTCGCCCTCGGTCACGTCGACCTGTCGCGTCCGCTGGCCGAGGCCAACCTCGTCCGCAATATCCTGTTTGTGCCGCCGTCGATGCCGGTGGCGGTGCTGCTGGCCAACATGCAGGCAAGCCGCATGCAGATGGCGCTGGTTATCGATGAGTACGGCGGCACCGACGGGCTGGTTTCCCTTGAGGACGCCGTCGAGGTGATCGTCGGCAACATCGAGGACGAGTACGACGAGAAGGCCGGCCCGACCATTATCCCCGATGGCAACGGCGGCTTCCTCGCCGACGCCCGTGCCGACCTCGACGAGCTGGCCGCCGCCATCGGCACCGACCTCGCCGCCGGTGAGCACGGCGAGGACATCGACACCATCGGCGGTCTGGTGTTCAGCCTGGTCGGCCGCATTCCGGTGCGCGGCGAACTGGTGTCCGCGCCGGGCGGCTACGAGTTTGAGATTCTCGACGCCGACCCGCGCCGCATCAAGCGAGTGCGCATTTACCGACGTCGACCGGCGGCGGAGCATCGCCGCCGCCCGCGTCCGCCGTCCGAGCCCGTCACTGGCGCTTGACCGCTGCCGCCGGCGCCGCGAGGCTTCCTGCCCGATTCGCCAGCGGAGCTGAGGCCGGCGTGCAGTCGTTCGCCAACGCAATCATCGTGCAATGGGGCTGGCGCCGTTTCGCCATCGCCCTGGCCTGCGGCGCCATCACCGCGCTTGCCTTCCCGCCCTTCTACGCCTTTCCGCTGCTGTGGCTGACCATGCCGGTGTTCGTGTGGCTGATCGACGGCGCCGAAGCGGGAGAGGGTGCCGGCTTCGTCCGCCGGTCTCTTCCCGCCGCCGCCGTTGGCTGGGCATTCGGCTTTGGCTTCTTCGTCGCCGGCCTGTGGTGGATCGGCGCCGCCTTTCTGGTCGATGCCGCCCACTTCGCCTGGTTGATGCCGTTCGCCGTCATCGTCTTGCCCGCCGGTCTCGCCCTGTTCTGGGCGTTCGGCGCGGTGCTGGCGCGCGTCTTCTGGCTTGACGGCGCGCCGCGCATTTTGGTGTTCGCCGTCGCCATGGCGGTGGCCGAGTGGTGGCGCGGGCATCTGTTGACCGGCTTTCCGTGGAACGCCATCGGCTACGCCCTGACCCCCTTTCCGGTCATGATGCAGTCGGCCGCCGCGCTCGGGCTGTGGGGCCTGACCTTGGTGGCGTTCTTCGTCTTCGCCGCTCCGGCGGTCCTCGGCGACGGCCCGCGCGGTGGCCGCTTTGCAGCGGTCACGCTTGCCGGCGCCGCCCTCCTGCTCGTCGCCCACCTCGGCTACGGGCTCGTCCGCCTGTCCGGCGGGGCCGATCCGGCCGTCGCCGGCGTCCACCTGCGCATCGTCCAGCCGTCGATCCCGCAAGACGAACGCTGGCAACTGCAACGCGCCGACGAGATCATGAAGCGCTACCTCGACCTCAGCCGTGAAGCGGAGGCCGCGCCCGACGCTGCCCCGATCACCCATCTGATCTGGCCTGAATCGGCCTTTCCGTTCCTGCTCACCAGGCATCCCGCGGCGCTTGCCGCGATCGCCGATCTCCTGCCGCCCGGTGAGACGCTGATCACCGGGGCGGCGCGCGCCGAGCCCGCCGACGCCGACGATATTTCGTCGCACGTTTTCAACAGCATCTTCGTCATCGACGACACCGGCGTGATCCGCGCCGCCTACGACAAGGTTCACCTGGTTCCGTTCGGCGAATATTTGCCATTTCGGCGTTTTTTCGAGGCGCTTGGCATCCGCCAGCTGATCGCCCTGCCCGGCGGCTTCTCGGCCGGCGACCGCCTGCGCACGCTGCCGGTTGCCGGGGCACCGCCGTTTGGTCCGCTGATCTGCTACGAGATCATCTTCCCCGGTGCCGTCGTTGCGCCGGGCGAGCGGCCGGGCTGGCTGCTCAACGCCACCAACGACGCCTGGTACGGCGATACCCCCGGTCCCTACCAGCACTTCCTTCAGGCGCGCGTGCGCGCTGTCGAGGAAGGATTACCTCTGGTGCGCGCCGCCAATTCGGGCATTTCGGCCATAGTCGACGCTCACGGCCGCGTGCTCGCCAGCCTTGGCTTCGGCCGCATCGGTGTTGTCGACGGCGCCCTGCCGGCCGCCCTGCCGCCGACGCCTTATGCGCGTTTCGGCGACCTTATCTTCCTCGCCATGCTGTTGGTCAGCGCGCTGTTGGCCGCCATAGGTAAAATTTACCTATAAATCTACTGGCAATTGACACATTTGGTACGCCTGACCAATATCCGCCGCCGGCCAAGGCCCCCCGCGGTGCGGCCAACAAAAAACGATTGTCGCCGTTTGCAACCGCATGCACGCGATGCTGTCGGTTGGCGCTCGCGGCGAGCGTCGTGACGAGGGGGGCGGAGGCGACGGCACTCATGTCGGGTGATGTTGAGGACAAAAGCCGAATGGCGAACAAGAAGCAGCCTAATCCAATTGACATCCACGTCGGCAGTCGTGTTCGCCTTCGTCGCATGATGTTGGGCATGAGTCAGGAGAAGCTCGGCGAGCAGCTGGGCATCACCTTCCAGCAGATTCAGAAATACGAGAAGGGCACCAATCGCATCGGTGCGAGCCGGCTGCAGCACATCGCCCGCGTGTTGTCGACGCCGGTCTCCTTCTTCTTCGAGGACGCCCCCGGCATTCCCTCCGAGACCCACGCCGTTGCCGGCCTCGCCGAGGCGCCGGCGACCAGCTACGTGGTCGATTTCCTGTCGAGCTCGGAGGGCATCCAGCTCAACAAGGCGTTCGTCCGCATCAAGGATCCCAAGCTGCGCCGGCGCGTCATCGACCTGGTTCGCGCGATGGCCGGCGAGGATGCGTTGAACTGAAGCGCGGCGATTTTCGCGCCGAGCTTGTCGGCGTCCCGCCTAGTCGTCCCCATTCGCGTCTGATCGGCGTGTCGCGGCGCGCGCCGCGATTGACCCTCGCCCGGTTCGCTGCCAGAACGGCGGCCGGAGACACCGGCATCGTCCGGTGCACGGCCGCGTTTATCCCCTGGAGAAGCTTCGCCAGTGCCGCGCAACAGCTACCTATTCACCAGCGAGTCCGTTTCTGAGGGCCATCCCGACAAGGTCTGCGACCGTATATCCGACACCATCGTCGACGCCTACATGGCGGCGCTGCCGGAGTCGCGGGTCGCCTGCGAGGCACTGGCGACCACCAATCGCGTGATCATTGCCGGCGAAGTACGCGGCCCCGAATCGGTCCTCGCCGACGTCGAGGGACTCGCCCGCAAGGCAATCCGCGAGATCGGCTACGAGCAGGAAGGTTTTCACTGGCAGACCGCCGGCATCGAGGTCTTGCTGCACGCTCAGTCGCCGGACATCGCCCAGGGCGTCGACGCCTCCGGCAACAAGGACGAGGGTGCCGGCGACCAGGGCCTGATGTTCGGCTACGCCTGCCGCGAGACGCCGCAGTTGATGCCGGCGCCGATCTACTACGCCCACAACATTCTCAAGCGCCTGGCCGAGGCGCGCCATTCCGGCGAGACCCATATGCTCGGCCCCGACGCCAAGAGCCAGGTCACCGTGCGCTACGAAAACGGCGTTCCGGTCGGCGTGACCTCGATCGTCGTCTCCACCCAGCACCTCGATGTCGATCTCTCCTCGCACGACGTCCGCTCGATCGTCGAGCCGTACGTTCGCCAGACGCTCCCCGACGACTGGATCAACGGCGCCACCGAGTGGCACGTCAATCCGACCGGCAAGTTCGTCATCGGTGGCCCCGAAGGCGATGCTGGCCTGACCGGCCGCAAGATCATCGTCGATACCTATGGCGGCGCCGCGCCCCACGGTGGCGGCGCCTTCTCCGGCAAGGACCCCACCAAGGTCGACCGTTCGGCCGCCTACGCCGCCCGTTACCTCGCCAAGAACGTCGTTGCCGCCGAACTCGCCGAGCGTTGCACCATCCAGGTCGCTTACGCCATCGGCGTGTCGAAGCCGCTGTCGCTCTATGTCGATCTCCATGGCACCGGCAAGGTCGACGAGTCGAAGCTCGAGCAAGTGATCGGCGAGGTGATGGACCTGAGCCCGCGCGGCATCCGCCAGCATCTCGGCCTCAACCGGCCGATCTACACCCGCACCTCCGCCTACGGTCATTTCGGCCGCCCGCCCGAGGAAGACGGTGGCTTCTCATGGGAACGCACCGACTTGGTCGAGGCGATCCGCGACGCGATCGGGTGAGGCGCTCGCCCGGCGCCGCGTCGCCGCGGCGTGAGGCGTTCCACGGTCGGCGCAAAGGCAAGCCGCTGTCGCCGCGTCGCGCCCGTCTCATGGCCGAGTGTTTCCCCGCCCTTGCCATCGATATCGCGCCATCGTCACCCGCCGACCTCGCCTCTCTTTTCGCCGTTCCCCCGTCTGGCGTCCGCCTCGAGATCGGCTTCGGCGGCGGCGAGCACCTCGTTGCCGAAGCCGCCAGCGCGCCCGAAACCGGCTTCATCGGCATCGAGCCGTTCCTCAACGGCATGGCCTCGGCTGTGGCGGCGATCGTCGATGGCGCTCTCGCCAACGTGCGCCTGTTCGACGGCGAGGCGACACGCCTTCTCGACTGGCTGCCGCCGGCCTCGCTCGACGCCGTCGATTTGCTTTACCCTGATCCGTGGCCGAAACGGCGCCACTGGAAGCGTCGCTTCGTCAACGACGACAATCTCGACCGTCTCGCTCGCGTGCTGCGTTCGGGCGGGTTGTTTCGGTTTGTGAGCGACATCGAGTCCTACGTCGCCTGGACGCTCGCCCACCTTGCAAGGCATCCGGATTTCGTCTGGACCGCCGAGCGTGCCGACGACTGGCGGTTGCCTTTCACCGACTGGGCCGGCACCCGATACGAGGCCAAGGCTTTGCGCCAGGGCCGAACGCCGACCTATCTGGTCTTCACGCGCCGTTAGGGTCGCGGTCGTCTGCCCTTGTGTTGGCGCACACTTGGGACTATATGCAGCCCATCATCTCAAACGATCGGCTTCGTTGGAGAGTGGGCCCCTTGGGACCCGCTCTTTTTTGATACCCGACGACCGGTCGCGGGAAGGAGCGCGCCTGCCGTTGGACGCGAACGAGCCGCGCATCATCGCCGAGACGGGTCTTGAGGCCCGTATCGCCCACATCATCGAGCCGGTGATCGCAGCTCGCGGCTACCGGCTGGTGCGCGTCCGGCTGACGTCGCTCAACGGCGCCACGCTGCAGATCATGGCCGAGCGCGCCGATAGCACGCTGACGGTGGCCGACTGCGAGGTGCTGTCGCGCGACATTTCGCCCGCCCTTGACGTCGCCGACCCGATCGAGCGCGCCTACCATCTCGAGGTGTCCTCGCCCGGCATCGACCGGCCGCTGGTACGCCGGTCGGATTTCGTCCGCTGGGCCGGGCACGAGGCGCGCATCGAGCTGGCGCGACCGCTCGCCGGCCGCAAGCGCTTCCGCGGCCGCCTCGCCGGTGTCGCCGGCGACACCCTCAACCTGGCGATGGACGACAAGTCGGCCGCCGGCGGCGAGGCTACCGTGGCCTTGCCGCTCGCCGATGTCGGCGAGGCGCGCCTCGTGGTTACCGACGCGCTCATCCGCGCCACGCTGAAACGTGACAAACAGATAGCCCGCGCACGCGATCACGCCGACGCCTGACGGTGCCGGCCGCAGGGAGCAAAGAGAGAGAGACCAATGGCTGTCAGTGCAAATCGCCTCGAACTGCTGCAGATCGCCGACGCGGTCGCCCGCGAGAAGGCGATCGACCGCATGATCGTGGTCACCGCCATGGAGGATGCCATCCAGAAGGCGGCGCGTTCGCGCTACGGTTCGGAGACCGACATCCGCGCCGAGATCA
>CAZSWL010000102.1:0-7998 GCA_964610725.1 uncultured Bauldia sp. | reverse complement strand
GAGACCAATCGGCGTCTCCCAGAACGCCAGAAACGGCGTTGACCATGTCGAGTTCGACAGGATCAACGCAACCAATGTCGCCAGAAGCAAGGTGCCACCGGCCGCAGCTTCGATCTTGAGAAACCTACCGAAGGGTTCGGTGATACGGTCCGCCATCTCGGACGGAAGGCCCGTTGAGTCATCGCTCGTCACCTACGCGTGCTCCGTCGATCAGCACCAAGGAACCGTCGCCCCAGCACGAAAGCGCCGGAATCAACGCTACGATGGTAGGGTACCGGGCTCACGCCGTTCGCCGGCAATCCCGGATCTTCGATTTGACAGAAAGCACTCCAATGATTTCGGCGACAGCGTTTGATCGCTTGATGCAACTGGGCCGGCGGCGTGGCGTTTTGGAGATTGATGACATTCGGCAAGCCCTGCCGGTCGATACGATGACTATCGAGGATCTCGCGGACATAGTGGAGCGTCTGGAGATGGCTGGCATCTCGGTCGACATTGACCCCGCTTTGTTAACTGCTCACCACCAAAAAGTACTTCTGCAGGATGTGAACCCGGCAGCCCAGCCCGCGCAACAAAGCGACGGGTCGACTACGCTTCATGGCGGCCTGTCAAGGCTGGAATCGTCTATTGAAGCGGCTAGAGAGAATGCGTCCCGCACCCTTCGCCCCAAGGAGGGCCAAACATCCGCCAGCATATATGTCGTAGTCGCAGCATTGACCTTGTTACTTTTCGCATTGGTCGCCTGGTATTTCGCTTGAGTGAACGGCGGGTAGGCAGGGGCGCGCAACACGCGAATGGCGAAAAGCTCATCCGCTGGCAATGTCATCAGCGCAGTCATCCCATTCTGTGATTCGCTGCCAAAGCGCACTTGCAAGTTGCCCTTTTGCTGAACGAGAGCGTTGCTCGGGAGGGCCGTCGAGTTCGTCATAGAGCTGGTTGGCCAGCGCCGCGTAGGCGGTTTTTTGATCCTCGTTCTGGACGCGGGGCACTTGGTCAAGAGTCACAGGGTTCCCACCATCAAGACTGGCGAGCATTGCAACAAGGTTTTGTGCACTCGACATTGCATCATTCATCCGGGCCCCCCCTTTTTCGTGAAATGCACATGCGGCGTCTCGACAAAGAGCCGCGTGCTCGGTGTCAAAATGCCACGCACGTCCTCCCGCGGGAAATGATCGGACGCTAATTTAGATACCACACCCGCGCACCGCTAGCTTAGGCAGCGCCTCCCGGAGGGCTCCGCCAGTTCGCGTGAGCCCTAGTTGAGGCGGCTCACTGCGGCCGGTTGAAAACTGAACCGACCGTGATGCAGATGAGGTCGCGTCGTGATCGTAACGCGCGGGATCGGCCATGATTTGCTGGCAGCGGACCGCCACTCAGAACTGCTCGGTGGGATGGCGACCTCGGTCATCTGGAGGGCGACATAGCGGCCGTGGCCGACCGGTTTCCGGCCGATCTTGAAAGGAAAAGCCCCAGCTGGCGGGGGCGAGCTGGGGCTCTTTGCCACACTACTCTGAACCATGGCCGCGTCCGGGCCTTTCCCTTGGGGTTGGGGAGGGATGGGGCGTCCGGAAGTTGGCCAGTCAACGGCTCCCTGTTTGTCCAGTCTGCCGATGAAACTCAACCTTATCGCTGTCCTGGTTGGGGGAGTGTGCAATTTTGATCACCGGGCCGCCGGCCGGGGCTCGAAGCGGTTGGCAGGCGGAAAAAGCCAGCGTGGACTGCCTTGAGACTACGTTCAAGCGCACATGTGGTTCAACCTGGCGGGGGCGCACGGTGATGCGGGCGCCGTGTCGTTGCGTGACACTGTCGCCCGGCGCATGACCCCCGACCAGATCGCCGAGGCGCAGCGCCTGGCGCGCGAGTGGAACCCCAAGCCGGAACGGTAAGGTCGCGCGAGCGCTGGCGGCGACTTGGGAAGGCGACAAGCGGTGGTGTTGGCCGTCGAGGGCAGGGAGAGCATGGCGGCGGCTCGACGGTGATTGTTGACCTATTCCGGACTGTCCTGCGATACCCGACCGGGGATAGCCACCAAGATTGCGGAGTGAGCAATTCCGCACAGTCTTTGACCTTGGCGTCGGCGTATTTTGATCAGAAGGCTGGTCCTCCGCCCAGCGACGATCGCGCCTATTGGCGGGCTGTTTCGATCAAGCCGGCGCGGACTCGTCGAAGGCTGTTCAGCTGCTTAACGAATCTGGAGAACACGAAAATGCAGTTATCAACGGAAAGTCTCCTGGTCATATTGTTTGTGGGGCTCGTTGCCGGATGGGCGGCCGGTCAAATCATGCGCGGGACCGGTTTTGGGATCGTCGGCGATGTGATCGTTGGAATCCTGGGCGCCTTCATCGGCAGTTGGCTGCTTCCTCAGCTCAGCATCCACTTGGGCTCGGGCCTGGTTTCGGCGATCATCAACGCCACCATTGGCGCGATCATTCTTTTGCTGATCATCGGGCTTGTTCGAGGCGCCGGATTGCAACGGACCTGGGGAGGAAGAAGTTGGGGGAGGCGTTAGGCTCCGAGCCACCGATGTCAGATGGAGTCCTGGCTGCGCTGCTGCCGGTCTTTTAGACACGGCGTCTTTGCGATGATAGCGCTGGAGCTAGATCTAGGAACGCAAACGAAACCAGTCGTGAATTCAAACTCGAAGCACATGTTTTTGAAGAGGTGGTCATGAGCCTTCGGCGCTTTCGAAACTTTCGATCGGCAATCGTTGCAGGCCTGATCGTGGCGGCCCTGCTCGCCCCCAGCCACAGCTTCGCTCAGTCGGTGTCGGCCTATGCATCGGTGAATCTCAACCAGCGCGCCGGTCCGAGCACCCGGTTTCCGGTGATTGCGACCGCCCCGGTCGGCACGCCGGTCACCCTGTTTGGCTGCCTCAGCGACCTCTCTTGGTGTGACGGCGCCTACCAGGGAAACCGCGGATGGTTCAGCGCGCGATATCTGCAGCTCTGGCACCAGGGAAATTATCTGACGGTCGCAAACTACGTGCGCTATGGGTATCTGCCGATTGTTTCCTTCAACATCAGCTCCTATTGGGCCAACTACTACCCGACCCGTCCGTTCTACGCTGAGCTTTCCCTCTACGCCTCAAGCGGCTCCGTCACCGTCAGCATCGGCTCGTTTTACCAACCCCTGTCGCCTCTCGGCAGCTGGGTGTTGATCCACGAGCGCTACGTTTGGGTACCGCGCGTTGCCGCGAACTGGCGCCCGTACACCGATGGCCGCTGGGCCTATACGCGAACCCAAGGCTGGATGTGGGTGTCCAACGAGCCGTTCGGTTGGGCCACCTACCATTACGGCCGATGGGCCTATTCCCCGACGATCGGTTGGTTCTGGGTTCCTGGAACGCGGTGGGCGCCGGCATGGGTCGCCTGGCGGCAGTCCGACGACTATCTCGCGTGGGCACCCCTTCCTCCTGACCCGAAGGACTCTTTCGGGATCAGCGTCGACGTCTCCTTCGGCACCATCCCGAACTATTATTGGCAGGCGGTTCCCGCTCGCGATTTCCAGGCGCCGAACCTCACAACCGTCGTCATTGGCGACAACAACCAGGTCACCAATATCGTCAACCAGACGCAGTCGATCGGCAACGTCACCATCGTCAACAACGTGGTGGTCAACAACGTCGTCAACATCAATTTCGTCGAGGAGAAGACGCAGCACAAAGTGGCGGCCTATGACGTCGCGCTCACGTCGGATGCGGCGAAGGGCGGCAAGGTCGAGGGCGAGACGATAGATGTCTTCCATCCATTGGCAAGCGAACTGCCGGCGGCGGAACAGCCAACCGAGGTGGCGCCCGTAGAGAAGGTCGCCCAGGAGAGCAAGACCGTCGGCCAGTCGGGCAACGAGCCGACCACGGAAGATCTCGTCCCTCCGCCACCGCCACCCGACGAAACGCCGCCTCCGACGGAGGCGCCTTCAATGGTCGGTGCGGAACCGCCTGCGCCCGAAGAGCCGGCGCCATCCGCCGCGCAGCCAGCGCAACCAGCGCCGGTGCTCGAGGGGCCAGCCCCTTGCGGTGAAGGAACGGTGCGCCAGAAGGACGGAACCTGCGCCGCGCCCCCGGCATCGCCACCTCCCGCCGAAGAGGTTACACCTCAGGCTCCGGCGGCAGAACCCGCCCCACCGCCGCCACCGCCGCCTGCGGAAGCTGCGCCCGTGACGCCACCCGCGCCGCCCGCGGAACCGGCCCAAGCCCCGCCACCCGCACCACCTGCGGCACCGCCGCCACCGCCGGCACCTCCGGCAGAGGCCCAGCCTGCACCGGCACCGGCACTCGCGCCGCCGGCGGCACCGCCGGCACCTCCTCCGGAGACGCAGCCTGCACCCGCGCCGGTGCCACCACCCGCACCCCCGGCGGAGGCCCAGCCTGCACCGGGGCCGGAGCCGGCGCGCGCACCTCCTGCGGAACTGGGGCCGGCACCGCTGCCCTCGCAGCTTCAACAGCCGCCACCCTGCCCGGAGGGTTACGTCGTGAACAACGAGGGTGTGTGCGCGTTGCCGCAGCCGCAATAGTCTGACGGCACGACGGGAGCGGATCCGGCGGCGATCCCGTTCCTCGCTTTGTTGCCGTTCGCTGGTGGCTTATCCAAACGCGGGCAGTCGTGGCGAAGTCCCCGCACGATTTCGCGACCGGGCAATGCAAGTCCCCCGCATCAACATTCACCCGGCCCCACCTGACGCTCATTCATTTTTAGGCGAGGATCACGGCCCTGAATGATCAATCGCATGTGGAGATTCCCAAAACCGGTTTCAGCTCGTAACCCAATAGTTGATCGCCTAAGAGTTTCACAGTTTGCAGAAGTCGGAAGTCCATCGGCAAGTACGAAGGCCGTAAGGCTTATGTCCGACTCCTAGCGATGTCGTCGACCTTGTTCGGCGGCGACGCGCAGGATTTTCTGCTGCTAGTGGACGAAGCCAGCCTCACGGTAATATCTCAGCGCCCCAGGATCGATCGGGACGACGGCCTCGCTGGGCACCATGTCCTCGATGTTCAAGGTCGACAGCGCGGGGTGCAGGCGCCGGAAGTCGGCGAAATTCTCGAACACCGCCTTGACCACGGCGTAAGACAGCGCCTCAGGCCGATCGCTCGATGTAACCAGCACCGCCCGCGTGCCGATCGTCGGAACATCGTCGGGATTGCCGGCATACATGCCCCCAGGGATGACGGAGGCAACATAGTAGAGATGTGTTGCCAGAAGCTGATCGATCGGCGGACCGGCGACGCGCACAAGTCTGGCCTGGCAGCTCATCGTCGCCTCTTGGGTTAGCCCATCGGGATGTCCTGCTGAAAAAATGATCGCGTCGACTTCGTGATCACAAAGCGCCTGGTTCTGCTCGGCGGGCCCGAGTTCCAGCACTCGCTCGGCATCCGATATGGTCCAGCCGTAGAATCCCAGGACGGCGTCGCGGGTGAATGTGAATCCAGCTCCGGTCGTCCCGATTCCGATGGCCTTGCCGCGCAAATCTTCGAAATCACGTATGCCGGTGTCGGCGCGAGTGATGACCGTAAACTCCTCCGGGTAGAGCGCGATCAGCATGCGCAGTTTCGGATCGGGGCCGGCGGCGGCAAACGGTCCCTCACCATGGAAAGCGGCGTAGGCGATGTCGGTCTCCGCAAGCCCGAACGTCGACTCGCCGCTCTCGACCCGTCGGATATTCTCCACCGAGCCTTCGGAACTTACCGCGATGCATGGCGTCGTCTGGTGTTCGCTCTCCCGATTGAACATGCGGCAGATGGCATTGCCGACAGGATGGTAGATGCCACCCGGGGTTCCGGTCGCGACGGTAACCGGGGTCAGAGCGAGGTCGGCGGCCAGCGCCATGTGGCTTGCAACGCCACTTGCGATGATCACGGCGGCAAGGCATCGCGACTGTCGAAAGGGCACGGCCGAGCACTCCCTGACCCACCGGGTTGGCGGGCCTCACGTATCAAGCTGATATTGGATCTTCGCGCCGCCCAGTTCGAACTCGCCGGCCACCCACAAGCTACCCTTGTCATACCAGATGCTGCCGGCGAGATAGGGCGTGATAAACGTATAGCGTGTAGCGCCGACCTTGCGACCGGCGATCACTATTTGCTCGTCGGCAAATTTGCGCGCGCTGACACCGATGATGCCACCATGCTGCGCGTCGACCAACGTTGCTTGCTCCAGTACCGCTGGGGTCCACAGGCTGTTTGACGTCAAGGTTGCGGCGGAAGTGATAAAAGGGCCCCCTTTGCTGACCACGCGGAAGCCCTGCTGGATGGCCGCACCTTGAACATCAAGAGTCTCGCCATGCTCAACCGTTTCGCTGGTCAGTGACATCAGCCGACCAGCGAGCCAGGTCTCTTCGGAGCGGTGACTGAACGCGAACGCGATAGACCCGAAGAGACCCTTGACCAAGAGATGGATCTCGGTGTTGACCCGTCTCCCGCCGGTAGCCGACGAAAACCGGATCGTGTGGGCGCCGATCGTGTTGCCGTTGTGCAGGACCGAGAACCGTCGATTGCCGGACGCGGCCGGCAAGACGATTGCTGTTGCGGCATGAACGACGCGAGGAAGACCGCACCTGACGGCCCCGGCCAATCCGCCGATCACGAACGCACGGCGCGAAAGAGACGAACGGTTTTCGCCGATGTGAGATTGAAACACGGTATCGTTCCGACGTTCGACGAGGCCGGAAGCCATTCCCGAAGTTACGGGGGCGAGAGTCGGCATTGCAACAACGGGGCCTATTGCCTAGCGGGGCCCAAGCGTTCGCGACGAGGATAGACGATCCTCGCAAGCCGGGACAACAGGTGCGACGACATGTCCGCTTGTGGCCGCAGTCTGTGTACTGATCGGCGTGTCGGCCTGTGGCAGCTCATTCCGTCGGCCACGGCCTTCGGCTCTGATGAGCCAACTGCTCTGCGCAGCCACTCCGCCCTGAACAACGAGACCCCGCTGCCTTCCGTCCCCCGCCGGCCGGCAGCGGGCTCGTTTCCGTGGAAAACTCCCATGACGGCAGGAGACCGGCGACTCACGCGGCATTGGTCCGCGAGATGCTGGCTTGGTTTGGCGCCGGGCTGACGCGGACGCACCGGACAAGTGCGCGGTTCGGCCGGAGGTTGCCGTTGTCTGGGGCGGGCTCAGCCGATGACTTGGACGGTGCCCGCGCCCGTTATCGATCTCCGCAACTGCCGATGCCCAATGCTTTGTACTCGGCGATATGATTGATTGGGATCAAAGCAAACGTGCGCACCCGGCCTATTCATTCGCTGTAGCCCACCTCCTTTTGACGGGCTTAATGGAGGAAGAAATGATCGACAAAGATCGGATCGTCGGATCAGCGAAGGTAGTCGGAGGCAAGGTTAAGGAGGCCATCGGCAAGGCTGTCGGTGACGCCAAGCTGGAGGCAAAGGGCAAGGGCGACAAGATCGAGGGCAAGGTTCAGAATGCCGTCGGCGGTATCAAAGACACGCTCAAAGGCAAATGAGGCGGCCACCCCCATGAATGGCAACGGTCTCTACCTAATCATCGGCGCGATGGTCGTCGTCATGGGGGTGGTCGGCTACCTGTACTATCAGGAACGTCAGCAAACCCCCGGCGTCGACATCAGCGTCGGCAAGAGCGGCATATCCATCGAGACGAAGTAGAGCTGAGCCTCCTTCGTGGGCCGCCTCAACGACGACCGGCGAGGAGACTCAAATGTTCGATGAGTTCAAGCCAACAGGAGATAGGATATGTCCATCGGACTCATACTTATCATCGTTCTCATAGTCTTTTTGCTTGGCGGCTTCAGCGGCCGCTTCGGTGGCTACGGGTACGGCTTCGGTCACGGCGGCATCGGCGTCATCGGCATCATTCTGATCATACTCGTCGTCCTGGTTCTCATGGGTCGGCTTTGATCTCACTTGCGGAACGTCGAACGCTCTCGCTTGAACACGCAGCGATTTGCGGTTCCGGTTTTGAAGGCCCGGGAAAAGACTCAAGCAATCAACGGGAGGCCCAACGAATGAGGAGTCGTCATGAAAGGCTT
>CAZSWL010000101.1:0-4695 GCA_964610725.1 uncultured Bauldia sp. | reverse complement strand
ACGGTGCCGGCAAGACCTCGTTGCTGAAAGCGGCCGTCGGCCTCGTTCCGGCTACCGGTGCCATCGCCATTGCAGGGACGCCGCTTCCCATCCTGCCGCTTCCCGAGCGGGCGCGACGGCTCGCCTACCTACCGCAGGGTCACGTCTTTCACTGGCCGCTTGCGGTCATCGACATCGTCGCGCTCGGACGGCTGCCGCGCGGCGTCGGTGCCGACCTGTCGGTTGCGGACATGACGGCGGTCGCCGAAGCCATGGCGGCGACCGGCATAGCGCAGTACGCCGACCGCCCGGTGACCACGCTGTCCGGCGGCGAGCGTGCACGGGTGGCGGTGGCAAGGGTGCTCGCCAGCGAGACACCGCTGATCCTGGCCGACGAGCCGACCGCATCGCTCGATCCGCACTACCAGTTGGTCGTGATCGACATTCTCAAGCGCCATGCCGCCAGCGGCGGCGCGGTGGTAGCGGTCCTCCACGACCTCGCGCTGGCGGCCCGCGCCGCCGACCGGCTGTTGATCCTCGATCACGGCGCGATCGTTGCCGACGGAACGCCGCGCTTGGTGCTGACGGCGGAGCGGCTTGCCGCCACATTCGGCGTCAACGCCGAGATCGTTTCCGTTCGCGGGGCGCCGGTCGCGGTGCCGTGGTCGTTGACCGGGCCGGCGGTGCCGTAAGCACGGGGAGAGCGGCGGCAAGCCGTGCCAAGCCCGCTTCACCAGAGGGAAGGCCGATGCGCAACCACGCCGGTTCGTCGGCGAAGATGCGCGTCCACACACCGTGCTCGGCGAGGCGGCGATGGAGGTCAGCGGCGTCGGGGTGGGTGACGAGCACGAACAGATCGGTGCTGCCGGCGACGGTGAGGCCATGGCCGAGGAGAAGCGTGCGCAGGCGCTGTGCCTGCGCATGGAGGTGCAGTCGCGCAGCCTGGCGCCAGGCGGTGTCGGCAAGGGCGGTCGTGCCGGCGGCGATGGCGGGGCCGGACACGGGCCAGTCGCCGAGCAGCGCGGCCAGCCGGGCAAGTCGCTCGGGCGGCCCGGCCGCGAAACCGAGGCGAAATCCGGCAAGGCCGTAGAACTTGCCGAGGGAGCGCAGCGCCACTGCCGGGAGCCCGGCGAGACGGGGAATGATGCTTGCCTCGGGCGCAAGCTCGCCAAATGCCTCGTCGACGACCAGCAGGCCGGCGCGCTCGCCGAGCGCCAGCGCGGCATCGACAAGCCGGTCGACGCCGACCAGGCGGCCGTCGGGATTGTTGGGGTTGGCGATCGCGACGATGACGGCATCGTCGGGAACCGCATCGAGCGAGGCGACGGTGACGACGGCGCGGCCCGCGTTCGTCCATGCTTCGCGGTGGCTGGCGTAGGTGGGTGCGACCACCGCCACCGTGCCGGGGGGAGCCACCAGCGGCAGCAGCCTCAGCCCGATCTCGCTTCCCGGCGTCGCGACAAGGCTGGCGCCGGCAGGCACGGCATAGGCGCTGCGCGCCGTTCCGAGGAGCCTGTCGAGGGAATCCCTTGCGGGCAGCCGCGTGACGATCTGAGGAGGAGCCGCGGGCAGCGGATAGGGGTCGGGGTTAATGCCGGTCGACAGATCGAGCCAGCCGTTGTCGGGCTCACCATAGACGGCGGTCGCGAAGGCGAGGTCGCCGCCGTGGCGGGGCATGGAGGCACGAGCGCGGACGTTCGCCATTGTCGGCCCTGAACGGCAGCGGGGCTGGAGGCCTCGCCCGGAGTCGAACCGGGGTGGCGGGATTTGCAGTCCCGTGCATGGCCGCTCTGCCACGAGGCCGAACGGGCGCTGTATAGTTGCTTGCCCAGGCATCGCCAAGGTTTTTCGCCCCGGACCTTGTCAGCGACGGCTGCCGCGGTTAATGACGGCGCCTGGTGTTTGGCGGGCGGCCATGGAGAGCTTCACCACGCTGCGGACCAAGATGGTCGACGGCCAACTGCGCACGCAGGGGGTGACCGACCTCGACGTGCTGGCGGTGATGGGCGAGGTGCAGCGCGAATATTTCGTGCCGCCTTCGTCGAAGCCGCTCGCCTATCTCGACGATGACATCATGATCAAGGCGGCCACCGACGGTCGGCCACCGCGTTATCTGATGGCGCCGGCGCCGTTCGCCCGCCTGCTCCAGCTGGCTGAAATCGCCGCCAGCGATATCGTGCTCGACGTCGGTTGCGGCTGCGGCTACTCGGCGGCCGTGCTCGCGCAGCTCGCCGATTCGGTCGTGGCGGTCGAATGCGACGACGAGTTGGTGGAGAGGGCGTCGGCCGCTCTGGTCGAACTGGGGATCGCCAACGCCGCCGTGGTCAACGGTCCGCTCGAGGCCGGCTTTGCGGCGGAAGGCCCTTACGACGTGATCTTCGTTGACGGCGCCGTCGAATGCGCGCCTGCGACGCTGTTCACGCAGCTCAAGGAGGGCGGTCGCCTGGTTGCCATTGTCGGCTCCGGCTGGTCGGCGGCGGCCATGGTGTACACGCGCAGCAACGGCGATGTCGCCGGCAGGGCGGCGTTCAACGCCGCGGTACGGCCGCTGCCGGGTTTCCACAAGCCGCTTCAGTTCGTGTTCTGAGCCGCCCGGCCGGCAAACGCACGCTGTTGTAATCGGGGCGCAATCGCGCGTATTCGCTGTTGGGGCGCGCGATCAACGTTTGACCGCACCCGGCCAATCATTAAATTGACCGTTCCGTGGGGTTTTGCGGCGAATCGTGCCCGCCCAAACGCGGGGAGGGTGGTAGTCCGTGCGCCTATTACGTCTTGCACGCGCCTCGATAGTGGCGGTCGGCGCGATTTCCATGGCGGTGCTGCCATCGTTGCCGGCGCGGGCGGTGACCCTCATCGAGGCGTTGGCGTCGGCGTATCGCAACAATCCCACGCTCAACGCGCAGCGGGCCGCCTTGCGGGCGACCGACGAAGGGGTGCCGCAGGCACTGGCCGGATACCGCCCGACGGTCGGCGCCGCCGCAGATGCGAGCGTCGGCAGCACCAACGGCGTCGGCACTTGGTCGAACAGCATCGGCCTCGAAGTCGATCAGACGATCTATGCCGGCGGCCGAACCGCCAACTCGGTCAAGAGCGCAGAGACGGCAGTGCTGGCCGGGCGTGAGGAATTGCGCAGCGTCGAGCAGGACACGTTGCTCGCCGCCGTCAACGCGTTCATGAATCTGGTCGAAGCGCAGGCGGTGCTCAACCTCAACCGGCAGAACGTCTCGTTCCTTACCCAGCAGGTCAAGGCGGCTCAGGACAGGCTCAACGTCGGCGAGGGTACCCGCACGGACGTTGCGGAAGCGAACGCCAGTCTGGCCGCCGGTCAATCGGCCTACAACGCAGCGGGCGCCTCGCTGAACGCGGCGGTTGCCACGTACGAGCAGGTGATCGGCCACATGCCGACGACGCTTGGCCGCGCCGACGGGGTCGACAGCAAACTGCCACGCTCGCTCGACGCCGGCCTCGCTGCCGCCATGGCTCGCCATCCATCAATCGTGAAGGCGGGCTATGACATCGACAGCGCCGAATACGGCGTGAAGATCGCCGAATCCGCTCTGCTGCCGACCGCGTCCATCACCGGGACCCTGTCCCACGCCAACGGGTCGAGTTTGCTGACGAATCCCACCAACTCTGCCAGCATAATGGGTGTGGTGAAGGTGCCGATCTTCACCGGTGGCGCCTCGGCAGCGGCTGTGCGGCAGGCCAAGGAGAACCTCAGCGCTGCCCGCATCGCCAATGACGTGGCGCGCAGCAGCGTGCGCCAGGCCGTCATTTCCGCCTGGGGTCAACTGAACGCAGCGCGGGCCTCGATCCTTGCGGCAAATGCTCAGGTGGCAGCGCAGCAGCTGGTACTGTCTGGTATGCAGGAAGAGCAGAAGGTCGGCCAGGCCACCACGCTCGACGTGCTCAACGCGCAGCAGACCCTGCTCAACGCGCAGGTGGCCCAGGTGACCGCGCAGCACGACCGTGTGGTTGCCGCCTACGCGTTGATGGCGGCGGTCGGCATGCTGAGCGCCGAAAGGCTCGGCCTCAAAGTGTCGCGCTACGACCCCACCGAGCACTACCGCCAGGTGCGCGACAAGTGGGGTGGACTGCGCACGCCGGACGGACGGTAGGCGCACGCGGCGTCGGTTTGTCGCTTCACGGCGATTTCACTGGCCTGGCGGCCATTAGTTCGCGCAAGATTCGCGGGTGATTCGTGCTTGTGGGCGTGGGGACCGACGTGAAGTCCGAACCGGCGCAGAACCAGACGGTCGAGGAGATCCTGGCGCACATCCGCCAGGCGATCTCCGAGGACGAAATCAAGCGGGGCTTGGTGCGCACGCGGGCCGGCGCCGAGCCGCCGCGGCAATCGCCGGGCGGCGGCGCCAGTGCCGCTGACGACGATGACACGGATGCTCATCCCCCTGAGGCGCAGGACGTGATCGATCTGGCCATCGAGAAGGCGCTCGACGGGGTGAAGGCGGGGTTGACCGGCGACGGCGATCAACCGGACGCCGATGGCGGGCCGGAGCCTGAGGCCGGACGGGGAACGCCGCATGCGGTCGTCCAGCCGACGCCGCAGGTCGGCCCGCGGTTCCAGTCGCCGCCCAAACGCGACGATCAGCGTCGCGATCGGCCGCTTTTGTCGCCGCGGGTCGGGGCGGCGGTTTCGGCATCGTTCGACAACCTCGCCCGGTCGATGGCGTCCATCAATGGCCGCAATCTCGACGA